>NZ_JWMB01000022.1:0-93957 GCF_000812445.1 Cupriavidus sp. SHE
GGGCCCGGCAACCGCCGCGCCTGCTGCGCCGGCCCCTGGCGGGTTCGGTTCGGGCTCGACGCCCGAAGGTCACAAGCCCGTCTGAGCCCGGTAGGGCTCCGGATTTCTCGGCACGGCGAACGTTCGTTCGCCGTGCCGAGGTCCAGTCGCCCCTGCATTCGGGCGCGATGACCCTTTCCTCCTGGCTGGCCTGGGCGCAGCCATCGCCGCTGTCGTCCATGCAGCCGGCATTCTGCCTCGCCGATTCTCCGGCGTGATTGGCAGCCCCTTTCCGAAAGACTTTCTTCCCTGTCTGTCCTGCTTTCGCAGCACATCCGTGCATCTGCGCGTTTGCTCGCGCGCTGTCGCCTATCGTAATTGTGGTTTGACATTGCGCAAGACGGTGATTACGATTTGGTAAATCGATTTCACAATACGTAAATCGAAGATAAAGCGGAGACATCGTCACAGGACGGGCCTGGCGTTCGCCAGCAGCCAGTCTCCTTGCCGCCCAGGATGCTCGCCGCGTCGCAGGTACGAGCAAAGTGAGAGGAAGACTTCATGACCCAGACCCAACTCAATGTGGCCGACACCGCCGTGGCGGAGTACATGTCCGGTTTTGCCAATGAGTTCGCCACGGAGGCGTTGCCCGGTGCGTTGCCGGTAGGACGCAACTCGCCGCAGCGGGCGCCGTATGGCCTGTATGCCGAACAGCTATCGGGCACCGCGTTCACCGCGCCGCGCGCCCACAATCGCCGTTCGTGGCTGTATCGCATTCGCCCGGCAGCCATGCACAAGCCGTTCACGCTGATCGAGCAGGATCGTTGGCTGAGCCGGTTCGACGAAGTGGCGCCATCGCCAAATCAGATGCGCTGGAGTGCGCCGGCCATGCCGACCGCTCCCACCGACTTCGTCGATGGCATCGTCACGATGGCTGGTAACGGCGGTCCGGAAGCGCTGTCCGGGTGCGGGATCCATCTGTATCTGGCCAACGCGTCGATGCGGGACCGCTTCTTCTACAACGCCGATGGCGAAATGCTGATCGTGCCGCAGGAGGGCCGTCTGCTGATCGTCACCGAGATGGGGCGCCTGGCCGTGGAGCCGCAGGAGATCGTAGTGATCCCGCGCGGCGTGCGTTTCCGCGTGGAACTGCCCGACGGCGCGGCGCGTGGCTATATCTGCGAGAACTACGGCGCGATGTTCAAGCTGCCCGACCTCGGCGTGATCGGCTCCAACGGGCTGGCTAACCCACGGGATTTCCTGACGCCGGTCGCCAGCTACGAGGATCGCGAAGGCGACTTCGAACTGGTCGCCCGTTTCCAGGGCAATCTTTGGCGTGCCGACATTGGCCACTCGCCGCTCGATGTGGTGGCGTGGCACGGCAACTATGTGCCGTACAAGTACGATCTGCGTCTCTTCAACACGATCGGCTCGATCAGCTACGACCATCCGGACCCGTCGATCTTCCTGGTGCTGCAATCGCCGTCGGATACGCCGGGCGTGGACACGATCGACTTCGTGATCTTCGGCCCGCGCTGGCTGGCCGCGGAAGACACGTTCCGTCCGCCTTGGTTCCACCGCAATATCGCCAGCGAATTCATGGGTTTGATCGCGGGCGAGTACGACGCCAAGGCCGAAGGCTTTGTGCCGGGCGGAGCGAGCCTGCACAACTGCATGAGCGGTCATGGCCCTGATGCGGAGACCTTCGAGCGTGCGTCCGCCTCTGACACCAGCAAGCCGCACCACATCACGGACACGATGGCATTCATGTTCGAAACCCCGGGCGTGATCCGTCCGACGCGGCAAGCTGCCGAGTCGGCGCTGCTCCAGCACGATTACTACACCTGCTGGCAAGGCCTGAAGAAGCATTTCAACCCGAACGTGCGTTGATCTGACGCGACTCTCGCACCAATAGGAGTAACAAGATAATGACTGCCCCCAAGACTAGCTGGGTCGATTCCGCGAACGACGGCCAGACCCATTTCCCGCTGCAGAACCTGCCGTATGGCATCTTTTCGACCACGGGCGGCGCGGCGCGCGTGGGCGTGGCGATCGGCAACCAGATCGTCGATCTGGCCGCGCTGGACGATGCCGGCCTGATGCCGACGGCGGCGAAGGGCGCGTTTGCAGCGTCGAGCCTCAACCGCTTTATCGCGCTGGGCAAGCCGGTCTGGACCGACGTGCGCGCGCGCCTGACCGCGCTGCTGTCCGCCGATGACCAGCGGCTCTCTGGCAATGCAGCGCTGCGCGACAAGGCACTCGTGCCGATGTCGGCCGCCACGCTGCACTTGCCGGTGGATATTCCCGGCTATACGGACTTCTATTCGTCGCGCGAACACGCCACCAACGTTGGCCGCATGTTCCGCGATCCCGAAAACGCGCTGCTGCCGAACTGGCTCGAAATCCCGATCGGCTATAACGGTCGTGCGAGTTCGGTGGTCGTCAGCGGCACTGCGCTGCATCGTCCCAATGGCCAGATCAAGCTGCCGAACGAGGCGCGCCCGATCTTCAGTCCCTGCCGCAAGCTCGATTACGAGCTTGAGATGGCCTTTATCGTCGGCAAGCCCTCGAACCTCGGCGAGCCGGTGAGCACGGGCGATGCCCCGGCCCATATGTTCGGTCTGGTGATCCTCAACGACTGGAGCGCCCGCGATATCCAGCAGTGGGAGTACGTGCCGCTCGGTCCGTTCAACAGCAAGTCCTTCGGCACCTCAATTTCGCCGTGGGTGGTGACGATGGACGCGCTGGAGCCGTTCCGCCGCGAAAACCCGGCGCAATCGCCGGAGCCGTTGCCGTATCTGCAGCAGCAAGGGCAAAACGCCTATGACATCGACCTGGAAGTGGCGCTGCAACCAGCCGGCGCCACGGCGGCCAGCACGGTGTGCCGCACCAACTTCAAGGCGATGTACTGGACCATGGCGCAGCAACTGGCCCACCACACGGTATCGGGCTGCAATGTGCGCATTGGCGACCTGATGGGCTCCGGCACGATCAGCGGCACTACGTCGGATTCGTGCGGCAGCCTGCTGGAAACCACGCGCAATGGTGCGGAACCCGTCACCTTGGCTGATGGCGCGAAGCGCGGTTTCCTCGAGGATGGCGATACCGTGACCATGAAGGGCTGGTGTCAGGGCGAGGGGTATCGCGTCGGCTTCGGCGAGGTAACAGGTAAAATCCTGCCGGCGCGCTAAGTACCGCGACGGCCGCTACGGCGGCCACGGCAAGTCAACAGGGCGGAGCGGCAAGAAAGTGCTGCATCCGCCCTGTTACATTTCCGAAATTCCGTTACTTTTCTGGCACAGCCAGTGCGCGCAGGAGCATGAGAGAATGCGCCGCCGACCAGATATCCAACCTATCAGAATCTGGCGGCGGACCGGGTCACAATCCTCCCACGCGCAAGGCATGACACTTGAATTCGAGATCCGCGCATGGGCGGCATGTGCGCCGGCGTTGCAGACACACGCCGACTGGCTGGCATGGAGCCGAGCCCCATGGCTGCCGGAAGGTGCTGATCTGCCCGCGCTTGCCGCGATGGCGCCGATGTTGCGTCGCCGTGTCAATGCCACAGGACGTGCCGCGCTACATCCCGCCTACGAGATCGCCGCCAATGACGCAGGCGTAATGCCGGCCGTCTTCGCTTCGCGTCACGGTGATTCGCGCCGCGCTTTTTCGATGCTGAGCGAGCTTGCCGCCGGCGAACAGCTGTCGCCCACGGCGTTCGGTCTGTCCGTGCACAACGCGATCGGGGCGATGTTTTCCATCGACCGGAGCGCGGCATCCAATATCCAGGCGTTGTCCGGTGGGAAGGACACCGTAGAGGCCGCCATCGTCGAGGCCTGCAGCTTGCTGGCCGATGGTGCCGACGAGGTCCTGCTGGTCTGCTATGACACACCGCTTCCCGAGCCGTACCTGACGTATGCCGACGAACCGCAGTGCCTGTATGGGTGGGCGTGGCGCGTGGGCTTGCCGCGTGCAGGCGCGCCAGTGTGGTCGCTCGAGTTGGCCGATCCCGCGATCGCGGTGACCGACAAGTCGGGGGACGGCCCCGTGGACGGTCAGGGGCAGCCGCTGCTGCCACACGGCCTGGAGGTATTGCATTTCGTCCTGTCCAATGACGCAGGGGCCGGCAAGTCGCAATTGTTGCATCGCGCGGATCATGCGATCTGGAAGTGGGGTCGCCATGTTTGACCGCCTCGGCCGCGCGTGGCGCGTTGTCGCCACGGCATTCTGCTTCGCGATCTTCGGCATCGGGGGCCTGGTGCTGGGCGTTCTGGTATTCCCGCTGCTCTCGCTGATGCTCTGGGCGCGTGCCAGGGCGCAGCGGGCCTGTCGCCGCGTGATTCATTCCACGCTGTGGGGATTCCTGTGGCTGATGCGCACCCTGGGCGTGCTGGACTACGAAATTCGCAACGCGGATCGGCTGCGCCGGCCCGGTCTGCTGATCGTGGCCAATCATCCGTCGCTGATCGACGCGGTCTTCCTGCTGGCGCTGACACCCAACGCGAACTGCGTTGTGAAGGGGTCGCTGGCGCGGAATCCGTTCACGCGGGGGGCCGTGCAGGCCACCGGCTGGGTACGCAACGACAGCGGTGGCGTGGCGATGGTCGACGACTGCATCGCATCACTCCGCGCCGGCAGCAGCCTGATCATCTTTCCGGAAGGCACCCGCACGCGGCCCGGCGCGCCGCTGCAATTGCAGCGCGGCGCGGCCAACGTGGCCGTGCGCGGTGATATTGCGCTGACACCGGTGGTGATCCGCTGCGTACCGCCTACGCTGACTAAAGGCGAGAAGTGGTACCACGTCCCACGGCGGCGGCCGCGCTTTGTCATCGACGTTCATGCCGATGTCAGCGTCGCCCAGTGGGTGCCGCAAGGCCTGGAGCCCGTAAAGGCCGTACGCCGGTTGAATCATTCACTATCTGACTATTTTTCTCGGGAGATCCGCCGTGAAGTCGCTTGAGCAGGAAATCAAGGAACTCATTATTACCTCGCTGTCTTTGGAAGATATCAAGGCGGAAGATATCGAGACCGACGCGCCGCTCTTCGTGGAAGGGCTGGGGCTCGATTCCATCGACGCGCTGGAACTCGGCCTGGCGCTGCAGAAGCGCTATGGAATCACCATGAAGGGCGAGAAGGACGAAGTCCGCGCCCGGTTCGCCAGCGTCGCCACGCTGGCCGCCTATATTGCGTCGCAGCGCGGCCAGGCCACCGCGTGACGCGCGGATGATGGTCTGGATGGTTTGAATCGGGGAACACGGAGCCACAAGCATGACGCACGACGAAATCTTCACACGCGTGGCCGGGGTGCTCGAACAGATGTTCGAGATCGACCCAGCCCGCATCACGCTCGATGCGCGCCTGTATGACGATCTCGATATCGACAGCATCGACGCCGTGGACCTGCTGGTGAAAATGAAACCGCTGATGAGCCGGCCGATCCGGGCTGAGCAGTTCAAATCGGTGAAGACGGTGGGCGACGTGGTGCGGACCCTGGCATCGCTGATCGACTCGCCGGCCACCGCCTGACAAGCACATGGCATGGCGCAAATGGGGGCTGGGGCTGCTGACGATGGCTTACCCGCTCGTGATCTACTTCGGCTTGCAGCACTACTCGCCGCGCGTGATGGCGCTGGCGCTGGTCGCGCTCGCGCTGCTGCGTGCCGCCACCAGCCGCCAGACCGGCTGGCGCGTCACGGCGCTGCTGGCGGCCGGGCTGGCAATAGCGGTGCTGGCCTCCGATCATGAACTGCCGCTGAAGCTCTACCCCGTCCTCGTCAATGTGGCCATGCTCGCCGTCTTTGGCTGGAGCCTGCGCCATCCTCCCACGCTGATCGAACGCCTTGCGCGCCTGCGCGAGCCGGATTTGCCGCCGAGCGGCGTGGCCTATACGCGCCGGGTCACACAGGCTTGGTGCGTGTTCTTCGTCGTCAACGGCACGATTGCCGCGATTACGGCCCTGGCCGGTAGCGACCGTGCCTGGGCGATCTACAACGGCGGCATTGCCTACGGATTGATCGGCGCAATGTTCGCGGTGGAGTGGCTGGTGCGCCAGCGCGTGAAGCGCCGTCATGCGGAGGGCCATCATGGATGACCGTCTGAACGGCGTCAGTGCAACGATGGCAGCGCTGGCTGCCCGAGACGATGCTCGCGCCTTGGTCGCGCGGGCAACGGCATGGCGACACGCGTTCCTGGCGGCGCCCGGCGCGCGCTGGGCGTTGTTCGTCGACAGCCCGGCCGAGTTTGCCGCTGCGCTGTTCGGCGCCTGGCACGCGGGCAAGCATGTGGTGCTGCCCGGCGATGCGAGGCCCGATACGCTTGCCGCGCTGCGCGAGCAGGTCGATGGCATGGCCGGCGATCTTCCGCAGGGCCTGCAACCGTCGGCCACGGAGTCTCCGCTGCAATGGCCCCGCCTGGACGCGCGAGAAACCTGGATCACGTTGTTCACGTCCGGCTCCACCGGTGCGCCGGAGGCGGCGCCCAAGCGGCTGGCGCAACTAGAGGCCGAGGTCCATGCGCTCGAACAGGCGTTTGGCCCGACGATGCCGCGAGAAAGCCGTCTGTTGACGACGGTTTCGCATCAACATATCTACGGCCTGTTGTTCACGATCCTGTGGCCGCTGGCGGTGGGCCGGTCGATGCCTGTGGCGCGCATGGCGTTCCACGAGGAGCTGGTCGCGGCCTGTGCCGAAGACCGGACACCGGTGGTCCTGGTCAGCAGTCCGGCGCATCTGAAGCGGATGCCGGAAGCGCTGGACTGGGCCGCCACGCGCGGCGTGGTGCGGGCGGTGTTTTCGTCGGGTGGTCCGTTGCCGCCCGAGGGTGCGTCGGATGTGATGCGCCATATCGGCGTTTCGCCGATTGAAGTATTCGGAAGTTCCGAGACCGGTGGCATCGCGTGGCGTCAGCGCGCGGCAGGGGACGACCGCTGGACGCCGCTGCCCGGTGTGGCGTGGCGGCTGCAGGAAGGTTTCCTCGCGGTGCGCTCGGCCCACCTCGCCGACGATGACTGGCAGGTGTGCGCCGACCGGGTGCTGCCGACTGGAGATGGCGGATTCGTGCTGGCCGGTCGGGCGGACCGTATCGTCAAGATCGAGGAAAAACGGGTGTCGCTGAGCGCGATCGAGCAGCGGTTGCTGGCGTCGCCGCTGGTGCGCGAAGCCCGCGCGCTGCTGATCGAGACCGCCATCGGCACGCGCGTGGGCACGGCGATCGTGCTGCAGGAGGCCGGCCAGTCGATGCTCGACGGCAAGGGCCGTCATGCGCTGATTGCCGCGCTGCGCCGTGCGCTGGTCGACGGTGTTGACCGGCTGGCGTTGCCGCGGCGCTGGGCGTTCCCGCAGGCGTTGCCGTGCAACGCGCAGGGCAAGACCACCGAGGCGATGCTGCGCGAACTGCTGCGCCACAGTATTCCGGTGGCGCGCTGGGTGGAGGCCGACGATACGTCGGCCACCGCCGAGCTGGACATCGCCGAAGACCTCGCAATCTTCGATGGCCACTTTCCGGGCGCACCGATCGTGCCGGGCGTCGCCCAGATCGACTGGGTCATGGCGCTGGCGCCGCAACGGCTGGCGGTCCCGCCACGTCAACGTTTTGCCAGGCTGGATGTGCTCAAATTCCAGGCTGTGATGCGTCCCGGCGCAGCGGTGCGCATGGCGCTCGACTGGCAGCCGGCGTCATGCACGCTGGCCTTTCGACTAACCTCCGATGCCGGCTCGCACGCGAGCGGCAAGATCGTTTTTCACCCCGCAGTTTCATGACCGCCGTTTTTCGTCCCATCGTGCTGGTTCCGGTCTTTGACCACGAACATGCCATCGGAGCCATGGTCGAGGCCATCCTGAGGCATCCGTGGCCGTGCCTGCTGGTCGATGACGGCAGCGGCCCGGCGTGCAGCCAGGTGCTGCGCGACCTTGCCGATGCCCATGGGGAGCGCGTGATCCTGATCCGTCTGCCGCAAAACCGGGGCAAGGGTGCAGCGATGATGGCCGGCTTCCAGGAGGCCGCGAAGCTCGGCTATACGCACGCGCTGCAGATCGATGCCGATGGGCAGCACAATGCCGACGACATCGCGCGTTTCTTCACGCTGGCACGCGAGAACCCGACGGCGGTCATCGCGGGCTGCCCGGTGTATGACCAGACGGTGCCGCGCCACCGCTTCTATTTCCGGTATCTCACGCACATCCTGGTGTGGATCAACACGCTCTCGTTCGAGATCCGCGACTCGATGTGCGGCTTGCGGGTCTATCCGCTCGACGCGGTGACAGCGCTGATGCAGGACGTGCGGCTCGGCCACCACATGGAGTTCGACACCGAGGTGATCGTGCGCCTGTACTGGCGCGGCGTGCCGGTCGTCAACGTTCCGACGCGGGTCACGTATCCCAGCGATGGCGTCTCGCATTTCCGTCTGATCCAGGACAACCTGCTGATGACGGGGATGCTGACCCGCCTGTTCTTCGGCATGTTGTGGCGAATGCCGCGTCTGCTGTGGCGCAAGGTGCGCCCCGCATGAGCACCTTGCACCCCGAAACACCGGGCGCCGCGCCGCGCCGCCGCACGCCGCACTGGAGCGCCATCGGCGAAGCCACCTGCGTCTGGGGCATCTGGTTGCTCTACGGCCTGTACCGCGCGTTTGGCCGGCTGCTGTTCCGCGTGGTGATGTACCCCGTGGTCGTCTACTTCTGGTTGGCGTATCCGCTGGCGCGCCGGTCGTCGATGGAGTACCTCGCGCGAGTCGAGGCGGCAACAGGTGCCATCGGCACGCAGCCCACGTGGCGCCAGTCGCTGCGGCATCTGTTTTCGTTTGGCGACACGATGCTCGACAAGCTGCTGGCCATCGGCGGACGGTATCGCTTCGAGCATGTTTCCAAGGAAGGCGGCGACGTGCTGCTCCGGCAGATCGCGAGCGGGCGGGGCGGCATCATCATGACCGCTCACGTCGGCTGTCTGGAGCTTTGCCGGGCGATGGCCAACCGGTTGAACGGGCTGCGGCTGACCGTGCTTGTCCACAGCGCCCATGCCGAGCGCTTCAATCGCATCCTGGCCCGGCTGGACCCGGACTCGATGCTGCAGCTCTACCAGATCGACGATATCTCTCCGGCCACGGCGCTCGAACTGTCTGCGCGCGTGGAGGCCGGTGAATTCGTGGCGATTGCCGGCGATCGCGCGCCCGCGCACGGTGGCCGGGCTGTGCGGGTGCCGTTCCTCGGTCAGCCCGCACGCTTCCCGGTAGGCCCCTATGTGCTGGCGAGCCTGCTGAAATGCCCGCTGTACGCGATGGGCTGTGTGCGGGAAGGGCGCGGGCACCTGATCCGCTTCACCGAGCTGGAACGCGTCGTGACGCTACCGCGCGCCACACGCGAGGCACGTCTGCAGGCGCTGGCCGCGACCTACGCCCGCTGGCTGGAGGACCTCGTGGCGCGTTCACCGTACGACTGGTTCAATTTCTATGATTTCTGGGCGGACGATCCGATCAGCATCGGCCGCCGTGACATGCAGCAGCCCGCACAGGAGCGCGATGCCAAGAATCCTGAGTCATGAGATCACGCTGACGCCAGCGTTCCACGATCTCGATCCGATGAACGTGGTCTGGCACGGCAACTATCTCCGTTACTTCGAGCTGGCACGCTGCGCGTTGCTGCAGCAGATCGACTACGACTATCCGCAGATGTCAGCATCGGGCTATGCCTGGCCGATCGTCGACGTGCGCGTCAAGTACGTTCGCCCGCTGCGATACGGCCAGCCCGTGATTGTGCGTGCC
Source organism: Cupriavidus sp. SHE (assembly GCF_000812445.1). Taxonomy (NCBI): domain Bacteria; kingdom Pseudomonadati; phylum Pseudomonadota; class Betaproteobacteria; order Burkholderiales; family Burkholderiaceae; genus Cupriavidus; species Cupriavidus sp. SHE. Next base: position 9,734 of record NZ_JWMB01000022.1, read on the forward strand.
ACGTTCGCGGAATGGGAGAACCGGCTCCGAATTGACTATGAGATGCGCGACGCGCTGTCCGGTGCGCGGCTGACCAAGGGATACTCCATCCAGGTGGCGGTGGATATGGCCACCCAGGAGATGCAGTACGTCAGTCCGCCCGTGCTGCTGCAACGGCTTGGAGTCGAGCCATGATGCGCCGCCGCGCTTTGCAGGCGATGTTTGCGCTGGTGGCGATGGCGGCGATGAGCGTCGTACCGGCACACGCCGAGGATCTTTCCGCAGCCGTGTCGGCGCGGTTGTCCGATGCGCCGGTCATCCATGGTCAGTTCGAGCAGACGCGGAGGCTGGCCGGCTTCAGTAACCCGTTGATCTCGCGGGGCGACTTCGTGATGGCGCAAGGCCGGGGCGTAGTGTGGGCCACGCGTGAGCCGTTCGCGTCGAGCCTGCTGGTCACGCCAGAGAAGCTGGTGATGCGGGGCGCGGACGGCAAGGTGCAGCAGGAAATGCAGGCGGACGCCCAGCCCGCCATGCGGCTGGTCGGGGAGTCGATGATCGCGATCCTGCGCGGCGACCTGCGCAGTCTGTCCACGCGCTTTAGCGTGACCGGCAAGCTCGTCGGCAAGTCGGGCTGGACGCTGACCCTGACACCGACCGATGCGGGTGTGCGCCGCGCGTTCACGCGGATCGATCTGGCCGGAGACCGCTACGTCCGCGACGTCAGGCTCGTGGAAGCCAGCGGCGACAGCACCGTTGTCAGGATGATCGACCCCGCCGGAGCGGAAAAACTCAGTCCTTCGGAGGAACAACGTTTTGAATGAACTGGCCCACGGGGCCGCGATGCAGGGCGGGCTGACCCGCCGCGAGCGCCTGCTGGCGATTGGCTGGCTGCTGCTCGTGATTGCGCTGATCGCACACCAGGTGCAGTTCTGGCGTGCATCGCGGCTCGATACCGACGTGATGGCGCTGCTGCCGACCAGCGAGCGCACCGCCACGGCCGACCGCGTGCTGCGTCAGCTGACCGACGGTGTGTCGCGCGAGATCGTCGTGTTGGTGGGGGGCTCGGACTGGGCCCGCACGCGCGCGGCGGCGCAGCGCTTCTCGCAGGCCACGTCCGGCGGCAGCGCGTTGCTGAAGCCCGTCGACAAGATTGCCGCGTTCGATTTCGACGCTGCGCTGGCGTTCTACCGGCCGTGGCGCGACGGGCTTCTGACCGACGCGCAGCGCGAGGCATTGCGCACGACCAATGCCGATACGCTCGCGCAGCAGGCGCTGACGCGGCTCTACCAGTTTTCCACCGGACCGCGCCTGACCGATTGGGCGTCCGACCCGCTCGGGCTGTGGCAGAACTGGTGGCTGTCTCGCGCGGCGGTGACCCGCGTGCATGAGCGCGATGGTCTGGCAACGGTGACCGGCGAAGGCAAGGACTGGGTGCTGTTGACGTATCGGATCACCAAGCCCGCGTTTTCCGCCAATGGCAGCACCGACTACGGCGACCTGCTCCATGCGGCGGAAGCGGCGGCGCGTCAGGGCGACGACGGGGTGCGCGTGGTGACGGCCGGCATCCCGCTGCACGCCGAAGCCGCGGCTGCGCAGGCCAATTGGGAAATGAACGTGATCGGATGGGGTTCGCTGGCCGCGGTGCTGCTGCTGGTGTGGCTGGCCTTCCGTTCGCTGCGGCCCATCGTGCTGGTGGGGCTGTCACTGCTGATCGGGACGGCGGCGGCAATCTCCGCCACGGCGATCGTCTTCGACCGCGTTCACCTGATCACGCTGGTGTTCGGCGCCAGTCTGGTCGGGGTGGCCGAGGACTTCGGCATCCACTACTTCGTGACGCGCCAGGCCATGCCGCGCGCGACGCCGCCTGCCGTGATGCGCTTCCTGGCGCCGGGACTGGCGCTGGCGTTGTCTACGAGCGTGGTGGCCTATCTCGCGCTTGGCATCGCACCGTTCCCCGGGCTGCGCCAGATGGCGCTGTTCTCCGCGGTTGGCCTGATTACGGCCTTCCTGACAGTGCTGTTCTGGTTCCCTTTACTCGATCGGGGCAACCTGCGTCCGACGCGTCTTTCCACCTGGCTTGCCGATAGCCTGGCGCGCTGGCCGTACGCACGCAATGACCGGCGTACCTGGCTGGCGCTTGGCGTGTTGATGCTGTTCATCGTGAGCGGCATCTGGCAGGTGCGCGTTGCCGACGACATCCGGCAACTGCAGAGTTCGCCGCCCGCGCTGATCGAGGCGCAACGCACGGCAGGGCAGTTGCTGGGCACGCCAAGCCCGGCGCAGTTCATCCTCGTGCGTGGCGCGACGCCGGACGAGGTGCTCGCGCGCGAGGAGGCGATCAAGGCCGGGTTGGCCGATGCGATCCGGCGCGGCGATCTGGCCGGCTTCATTGCGATCTCGGACTGGGTGCCGTCCGCCGGCCGTCAGCAAGCCGATGCCGCGCTGGCCGATCGGCAGGAGGCGGCGATCCGCGCACGCGTGGCCAGCGCAGTGGGCGGCTCGATCGCGCCGCCCGCTCCGTCCGCGCGTGCTGGCGACGCCGTGCTGACGCTGCCCGCGTGGCTGGCGAATCCGGTGTCGGAAACCCTGCGACACCTGTGGCTTGGCCGCGAAGGCAATGGCTTTGCCAGTGTGATGCTGTTGCGCGGCCTCGAACACGTGTCGGCGATTCCCGGTATCGCGGCGTCGGTGCGGCAGGTGCCCGGCGCGGAGTGGGTCGATCGCGTGGCCGATATCTCGTTCCTGCTCCATCACTACCGGGTGTTGATGAGCTGGTTCCTGCTGGCAGGTGCCGTGGGCGTGGCACTGCTGCTCTGGTGGCGTTATGGCCGCTCGGGCTGGCGCGCCCTCGTGCCGACGCTGCTGGCGGCTGCGTTCAGTGTGGCCGTGCTGGGCTGGACCGGCGTGCCACTGCAATTGTTCTCGGTGCTCGCCCTGGCGCTGCTGCTGGGTGTGGGCGTCGACTATGGCATTTTCCTGCTCGAACATCCGGGCGATGGCGTGTCCTGGACCGCCATCGTGCTCGGGGCGGCCAGCACGTTGCTGGCGTTCGGGCTGCTTGCGTTGTCGTCGACACCCGCGCTTCATGCGTTCGGGGCGACGATGCTGTCAGGCGTGGGTGCGGTCTGGGTGATGTCGCCGTGGTTCAGGCCGCTGCCCGGAACGTCATCGCATCAAATCAGTCAGGAAGGATCTCAATGAAGAAAGAGACAGTGGACGTACTGATCGTCGGCGCGGGCCCGGCGGGTTCCGTGGCGGCCGGATTGCTGCGCAAGCGCGGCATCGGCGTGATGGTGATCGAAAAGGAAACGTTCCCGCGTTTCTCGATCGGCGAGAGCCTGCTGCCCCAGAGCATGGCCTACATCGAGGAGGCCGGCATGCTGCAGGCCGTGGTGGAGGCGGGCTTCCAGTACAAGAATGGGGCGGCCTTCGCGCGGGGCGACCGCTATACCGATTTCGATTTTCGCGAGAAATTCTCGCCGGGATGGGGCACCACCTATCAGGTGCAGCGCGCCCATTTCGACGATGTGCTGATTCGCGAGGCGCAGAAGCAGGGCGCCGAGGTGCGCTTTCGCCATGTCGTGGAAGCGGTGGACGTCAGCGGTGCCGCGCCGGTCGTCACCGTGCGCGATCCGGATGGCAACGTGTATCAGGTGGAATCACGCTTCCTGCTGGACGCCTCTGGCTTTGGCCGGGTCTTGCCGCGCCTGCTCGACCTGGAGTCGCCGTCGAACTTTCCGGTGCGCGCCGCCATCTTCACGCACGTGGCCGACAGGATTCCGGGGGGCAGCTTCGATCGCAACAAGATCCGCGTCAGCGTGCATCCGGAACACGTCGATGTCTGGTACTGGACCATCCCGTTCTCCAACGGGCGTTGCTCGCAGGGCGTGGTGGCCGAGAAGTCGTTCCTCGACCGGTACGAAGGCGATGAAATGACTCGCCTCAGGCAACTCGTGGCCGAGGAGCCGGGCCTCGCGAAGCTGCTGAAGGATGCCGAGTGGGACACGCCGGCCCGCCAGATCGTCGGCTATTCGGCCAACGTCCGGTCGCTCTGGGGCAATGGCTACGCACTGCTTGGCAATGCCGGCGAATTCCTCGACCCCGTGTTCTCGTCGGGCGTGACGATCGCGTTCAAGTCGGCCAGCCTCGCCACCGCCTGCGTGGCGCGCGCGTTGGCCGGCGAATCCGTGGACTGGGAAACCGAGTACGCCAGGCCGCTGAAAGCAGGCGTTGACTGCTTCCGTGCCTTTGTCGAAGCATGGTACGAAGGCAGCTTCCAGAAGCTTATCTTCCATCCCAACGCGCCCACCGACATTCGCGACATGATCTCGTCGATCCTGGCGGGCTATGCCTGGGATCTGAACAATCCGTTCGTGACGGAGTCGCGCCGTCGGCTGAGCGTGCTGGAGCAATTTTGCGACGATTGAGGCTGCCCGCCGCGCTGGCGACGCTCGCGATGCTGGCCGCCTTGGCCGCGTTAGCGGTGCTGACGGGTTGCGCCACCGTTGCCCCGACGCGAGCCGAGGTGCCGCTGCTGCGCCTGCCGCCGGCCTCGCTGGGCAGGACGCTGAACCTGCAGCAGCAGATCACAGTGCAGTTCCCGTCGCCGCAGGGCGAGCAGACACGTGACATGATCGCGATGCTGGAAGCCGATGCCGCCCATACGCGGCTGGCCGCCATGGCAGGTGGCCAGGTGCTGGCGCGTATCGACTGGGATGGCCGGGAACTGCGTGTGACGCGGGCCCCGTGGGCCCCACGGGAACTGATGCCCGAGCGCATCCTGAGCGACCTGCAACTGTCGCTCTGGCCTGTCGAAGCGATTCAGGCGGCGCTGCCCGATGGCTGGCGCGTCGATGCCACGCCGGCCATGCGTGTGCTGCGGTACGGCGATGAGGTCGTGGCCGAAGTGCGCTATCCGGATGCCACCACCACGCTGTTCACGCAGTTGCGTGACGGCTATCGGCTGACCATTCGCACGTTGCAGGAAGAAGGAAAGACGCCATGACGATCTATCTGAACGCAATGAACGTGATATGCGCGCTCGGTAGCGGCAGTGACGCCGTGCGTGCCGCGCTGTGGCGCAGTGACGGACCGTTTGGTGGCGAGGTCACCGAACGCTACACGCCGGGTAGCCCGCTGCATCTGGGCACCGTTGCGGAGCCCATGGCGGCCACCGACCTTCCGGCGGGCACCGCGCTGGAACTGGCCAGCCGCAACAACGCCATGCTGGAGCGCACGCTTGCCGGCTTGCGTCCGGCGGTGGATGCGGCCATCGCGCGGGTGGGCCCGATGCGGGTGGCGATCGTGCTCGGTACCAGCACGTCCGGCATCTACGAGGGCGAGCTTGCCGTGCGCACGCACGCGAAAGAGGGCACGTGGCCCGAGCAGTTCCACTACGCCCAGCAGGAGCTTGGCTCGCCAGCCCGCTACCTGGCCTGGCGGCTCGGCGTTGGCGGGCCTGCCTACACGATTTCCACGGCGTGCTCGTCCAGCGCCAAGGCCATGTCGGCCGCGGCCCGCCTGATCGAGCATGGCATCGTCGACGTGGCCATCGCGGGCGGTGTCGACACCCTGTGCACGTTTACGATTTCCGGCTTCCTTTCGCTCGATTCGGTGAGCGCCGAGCGGTGCAACCCGCTGTCGGCGAACCGGCGCGGCATCAATCTGGGTGAGGGCGCGGGGTTGTTCCTGATGTCCCGCGAGGCCGGGCCCGTGCGGCTGACCGGCTGGGGCGAGACTTCGGATGCCCACCATATGTCCGCACCCGACCCATCGGGTGTCGGCGCGCGGACGGCCATGCAGCAGGCGCTGGCTCGCGCCGGACTGAAGCCCGCGGACATCGACTATCTGAACCTGCACGGAACCGCCACCGAGCAGAACGACGTGATGGAAGCGCGCGCGGTGTCCGACCTGTTCGGCGCCGATGTGCCGGTCAGTTCCACCAAGTCGCAGACCGGGCACACGCTTGGGGCCGCTGGCGCGGTGGAAGCCGCACTGCTGTACCTGACGCTGACGGACAACCCTCGGGGTCGTCTGCCGCCGCACTGGTGGGATGGCATCGCTGACCCGGCGATGCCGCCGCTGCATGTGGCGGGCGCCGACGAATCCCTGGGCCGGCCGGTGCGCCATGCGGTGAGCAATTCGTTTGCGTTTGGGGGTAGCAATTGCGTATTGGTGATGGGGGAGGGCTAAAGATGCGCACACCCGCACCGATATCGACCTTGCCGCCCGTTGGCGAGCTGGTGCCGCATGACGGCGCGATGCGTCTGATCGACGAACTGCTGGCAGCCGATGACACCCAGTGCGTGGCGCGCGCGACAGTCAGGTCGACGCAGTTGTTCGTCGATGACGCTGGGATGCCCGCATGGATTGGCATCGAGTACATGGCACAGACGATCGCGGCATGGGCGGGTATGCAGGCTCGCGGCAATGGAAGCAAGCCCGGCCCGGGTTTCCTGCTGGGCTCGCGCCGCTATGCCAGCGACGTGCCCGCGTTTCCGGTGGGCAGCGTGCTGACCATTCGTGCCCGGCTGGAGATGGCGGGTGATGACGGCCTGTCGCTGTTCGCTTGCACGCTGGACATGGGCGGCCAGGAGGTGGCTCGGGCAACGGTTTCGGTATATCGGCCTGCGGACGCGCAGGCCTTCCTCGAGGGGCAGCAGACATGACAACCCAGACCGTGCTCGTCACGGGATCATCGCGCGGCATCGGCCGCGCCATTGCGCTGCGTCTTGCGCGCGATGGCTATGACGTGGTGATCCACTGCCGCGCGCGTCGCAACGAAGCCGAATCGGTGGCCGACGCCGTGCGCGCGTTCGGCCGAAATGCGCGCGTGCTGTGTTTCGATGTCGGGCAACGCGAGGCCGCGGCCAGCGCATTGCTGGCCGATATTGACCATCACGGCTGCTACTACGGAGTGGTCTGCAACGCCGGGCTGGCCCGCGATGCAGCGTTTCCGGCCATGAGCGGCGAGGAGTGGGACGAGGTGATTCACACCAACCTCGATGCGTTTTTCAACGTGCTCAACCCTGTGGTGCTGCCGATGGTGCAGCGGCGTCGGCCGGGCCGGATCGTCACGCTGTCGTCGGCGTCCGGGATCGTTGGCAATCGCGGGCAGACCAACTACAGCGCTGCCAAGGCCGGGGTGATCGGCGCCACCAAGGCGCTGGCGATCGAACTGGCCAAGCGCCAGATCACGGTCAACTGCGTGGCGCCGGGGCTGATCGACACGGAAATGATTGAAGAACACGTGCGCGAGGAAGCCATGAAGATGATTCCCGCCCGCCGCATGGGCACCCCGGACGAGGTGGCGGCCACGGTGGCGTTCCTGCTTTCGCCCGATGCCGGGTACATTACGCGCCAGGTAATTTCGGTGAACGGAGGCATGTTCGGATGAAGCGGGTGGTGGTCACGGGAGCGGGCGCGGTCAGCGCGATCGGCAACGACTGGGCGACGGTGCGCGAGCGCCTGGCCGCCGGTCGCAATGCGATAGTGGTCATGCCAGGCTGGCGCGAGATCCGTGGCCTCAACACGCACATCGCGGCGCCGGTGCCGCCGTTCACGCTGCCGCCGCACTACACGCGCAAACTCATGCGGACCATGGGCCGCGTGTCGCAGATGGCCGTGCTGGCGACCGAATCGGCGCTGGCCGGGGCCGGGCTGGCCGGACATCCGCTGGTGACCGGCGGACAGATGGGGATCGCGTACGGGTCCTCGACGGGCACGCCGTCCGCCGCGCAGGACTTCGCGCGGATGATGAGCGACCGCACCACCGAGGGCGTCAATGCCACCACGTACATCCGCATGATGTCGCATACGGCCGCCGTGAACATCGGCGTGTTCTTCGGCATCAAGGGCCGCATCCTGACCACGTCGAGCGCCTGCACGTCAGGCAGCCACGGCATTGGCTACGCTTACGAGACGATCCGCATGGGCCGTCAGGTGGCGATGGTGGCAGGCGGGGCCGAAGAGCTTGACGCCACGGAGGCGGCCGTCTTCGATACGCTGTTCGCCACCAGCACGCGCAACGAGGCGCCCACGGCGACGCCACGACCGTTCGATGCCGCGCGCGATGGCCTGGTGCTGGGCGAGGGCGCCTGCACGCTGGTACTCGAGGAACTGGAGCACGCGCGGCAGCGTGGCGCCCCGATCCTGGCCGAGATCGTTGGCTATGGCACCAACAGCGATGGCGTGCATGTGACCCAGGCCGATGCCGGCACGATGGCCCTGGCCATGCGGATGGCGCTGGACGATGCCGGCGTCTCGCCGGATCGAATCGGCTACGTGAACGCGCATGGCACGGCTACCGATCAGGGCGATATCGCCGAATCACAGGCCACGCACGCCGTGTTTGGCGCCCGAATGCCAATCAGTTCGCTCAAGAGCTACGTCGGCCATACGCTGGGCGCGTGTGGTGCGCTCGAGGCGTGGATGACGATCGAGATGATGCGCGATGGCTGGTTCGCGCCGACGATCAATCTGGAGAACCCCGATCCCCGCTGCGCGCAACTTGACTACATCGTGGGCAAGGGGCGTGCTATCGACACCGAGTACGTGATGAGCAACAATTTCGCGTTCGGCGGCATCAATACGTCGCTGGTCTTGCGCCGCTGGAACGACTGAGTCGTTCCTGACCCTTTCGGCCTTTTTCGATCCTTTTCGATCCTTTTCTACGCATTCGAACCCTTCCACTGACATGCCGCTCGCACTGCGTACCGGATCTGTGATGGCCTTCGCGGCAATGGCGCCGCCCGTGAGCCGTTGGATGTCGCAGGAAGAACTGGGGCGGCTGGCGACGATGCGGGCCGAGGCGCGGGCGGAGCAGTTCGCCGCTGGCCGGTGGCTGGCGCGCCGGCTGCTGGCGGTGACATTCGGCGGCGATGCGTCCGAGTGGGCGCTGTCGGCCGCGGAGGATTCGCCGCCACTGGCGATACATACGAGTGGTGCGGTGGGCGTGCCGGTGTTCGTGTCGATTGCCCATTCCGGCGACCATCTGGCCTGCGCGGTGGCCGATGTGCCGGTTGGCATCGATATCGAGCACCTGCAGCCGCGCAAGCATCTGGACACGCTGATCGAAGCCACCACGACGGAGGCCGAGCGTGCCGCGCTACCCGAACTGTTGCGCGAGAGCGATGCCGATGCGCGTCTCGTGGCGTTTTTTCAACTCTGGACCCTGAAGGAAGCGTGGATCAAGTGCCACGGTGGCAACCTGTTCCAGACCATGATGGGACATGTGGTGGAGGCGCTGCCGGCGCCGATATCCCAGGCCAATGCGGTGACCTGGCGGCGCGATGACGCCGTGCTGGCGTTGGCGGCTTCCGCGCCCGTGGACGGACTGGGCTTGCCGGATGCCACCGGTTGGCGGCTGCGCGAGCGCGACGCCGCCGACTGACTCCGCTCAGGTTTTTTCCAGCGCCGCACAGGCGGCGCGCAGCATTGGCGCATAGCGGTCGAGGTGCGGTTCGATCCGGTAGACCGGACCCGCAATCGAAATCGCGTAGCACTCGCCGGACAGCCGCACCGGCCATGCCAGCGCCCCCACGTCGGGCATCGACTCGCTCAGGTTCACGTAGGCGCCGCGTTCGCGCGCCTGCTGCAGATCCGCTTCCAGCGCGGCGGGCGTGGTCAGCGTGCGCGAGGTGAACGCCTGGAAGGGCAGTTGCGCGAGCAGCGTCGCGCGTTCGGCCTCGTCCATCGCCGCCAGCAGGGCCTTGCCGATCGAATTGGCATGAAGCTCGCGGCGCTCGCCCGCCGTAGCGATGTATCGAATCGCATGTGGTGATTCAAGCACATCCAGATACACCGCCGCCTGCCCTTCATGCAGTTTGCCGATGACGATGGTTTCGCCGGTGGCGTCACGCAACTCGCTCATCGTGCCATGCACGCGATCCAGCACCGGATCGTGGCGAGCAATCTGCTGCGCCATCGCCAGCAGGCGGCCGGTGGGGTAGTAGCCTTGGCGGCGCGCGGTTTCGTAGAGATAGCCGAGCGAGGTCAGCGTGCGGATCAGCGCCAGACAGCTCGACGCCGGCACGGCCAGCAGGCGGGCCAGTTCCGACAGCGACAACGCCCGGCGCTCGCGTGCGAACGTTTCGATGATTTCGATGACGCGCAGCGCCGTCTTGACGTTCATCGACGACGGTTTGGCAGCGGAAGGGGCGGGGCGCTCTGGCATGGCGGGCGGAGTCTTGGGGCGTCTGAATGTGGCGTCTGATACCCGGCGGACTGTAGCACGGGCCCGAATGTCCGGTCGATGCGACTGGCTGGGTGGCTGCAGTGCCGCAAGCGCAGGTTCCCGGAGTCGGCTAGATTTAAGACTGGAGCGAGTTTGCGCTACATCAAAGCAACAACAACCTCCCCGCTTAGAGTGACGTGTGAGAATCTCCGCCATCCCGGCGGGGACTGCCATTCCAAAAGGAGCCCCACATGTATCGCAACATCATGGTCCCGATCGACGATAGCCACTGCTCGTCCCGCGCGCTGGACGAAGCCGTCCGGCTGGCCCGCGCCACCGGTTCAAATCTCGAGATCATCCATGTCATCGACTACGGTTTCCTTAGGGTGCGCGCGCATGGCGGTGAACTGGAGGAGGAGCACCAGCATCGCGTGGCGGCCGGCAATGCGCTGCTCGTCAAGGCCCGGCACCACGCCGAGCGCGCCGGCATCAAGTTCACCGAGCGGCTGCTCGACGACAAGTCCACGCTCGGCGACGTTGCGAACCGGCTGATCCATGACATCCAGGACAGCAAGCCTGACCTGGTGGTCATCGGCACCCACGGCAAGAGCGGGCTGCAGCGCGTCGTGCTTGGCAGCGTGGCCGAAACCCTGGTGCGCCACGCTTCCGTTCCCGTATTGGTGGTGCGTGGCGACATTCCGCTGGCCGAGGAAGTGGCCGCCGGCCAAAGCACCACTTCCGCGTAATTCCCCATCCCCATCCTTGCCCGATCGAATCGCTAGTGGCCGACCTTGAGGTCGGTCCACGCGCGATTCCACGCCCGCCGCGTGCCGCTGTCGAGGTCGTTCAACTGTTCGAGCCGCTGCCGCTGCGCGGCGCCCGGCGTGATGACCGGGTCGGCCAGCAGGTCTGGCCGGATGAACGCGCGCGCCGCGGCATTCGGATTGCCCGCGCCGATGGCATTAGTGATCTCAGCGGCATTTTCAGGGCGCAACATGAAGTTGATGAACCTGTATGCCAGTGCGGGATGCGGCGCCGTCTTAGTGACCACGAAACTGTCGGCGGTCATGCCATTGCCCTCGCGTTGCAGCGACGAGGTGATCGAGAAAGCCCGGTGGGTGTTGCGCGCGTCCAGCCCGGCCTGATAGACATCGCTCGAATAGCCGAGCACCACCCAGATATTGCCGACCGTAAGCTCGCGGATATAGCTCTGGCTGTTGAACGCCGCCCAGTAGGGCAGCGCGGCGCGGATGGCCGCCTCGGCTTCGCGCAGTTGCGCAGGGTCTGTCGAGTTACCGGAGTGGCCCTTGTAGCGCAACGCGGCCGCGATGACTTCGCGGGGGTCGTCCAGCACGGTGACACGGCCCCGCAGCTTCTCCAGCATGTGCGGGTCGAAGACCAGCGACCATGACGACGCATCGAGCCCCAGAGCGTGCAGGCGCGTGGCGTTGTAGCCGACCAGCGTGATCGTGAAATCGTAGGGCAGGGAATAGACGTTGCCAGGGTCAAGCGGCGTGTTCAGGAACGCCGGGTCGATATTGCGAAGATTCGGGATGGCGTGCTTGTCCAGCGGCCGGAGCAGCCCCAGGCGGATCAGCGCCGGAATGCCGTAGTTGCTCGGACATATCACGTCGAACCCTTGCGCGCCGCCCGCGAGCTTGGCCAGCGCTTCCTCCATCGAACCGAAGTACGTCAGGTTCACGTGACAGGCGCATTCGGACTCGAATCGGGCGATCGTCTCGGGCGACAGCGCGTTGTTCCAGGTGAATACGTTCAGATCTTCCGTGGCCATGGCCAGACCGAAGCACCCCGTCAGCGTCAGGCCCACCAGCAGATGGCGCACCTTCGCCCAAATGCGATGACTCATAGTTGCGCCCTCCAGACGTCGCGCGAAACGCGATAGGCCGTGAGCGACACGGCCAGTGTCAGCATCATGAGGATGGACGAGATCGCATTCACTTCCGGCGTGACCGCGATCCGGATCATCGAGTAGATCTGCAGCGGCAGTGTCGGTTGGCCGGGTCCCGCCGTGAAGAAGGTCACGACAAAGTCGTCCATCGACAGGGTGAAGGCCAGCAACGCGCCCGCGAGGACGCCCGGCAGCATCAGCGGCAGCATGACATGCCACCCGGCCTGAAGCGGCGAGGCGCCGAGATCGCGGGCGGCGTCGATCAGGCTCTCGTCGAGCCCTTCGAGCCGGGCACGCACCACCACGGCAACAAAGCCCACGCAGAACGTGATATGCGACAGCGCCACGGCTGTCAGGCCGAGATCGATATTCACGGCAACAAAGAACAGCAGCAGCGACACCCCCATCAATACCTCGGGCATCGCGATCGGCGCGAGCACCAGCGTAGCCAGCAATGGCGGCCGGTAGCGGTGCAGCGCGATGGCGGCGAGCGTGCCGAGCACGCATGACGTGCCTGCCGCGATCGCGCCGATCATCAACGAGTTCCACGCCGCACCGAGCATGTCCGGATCATTTGCCAGCACGTCATACCAGTGCAGCGTGAAGCCGTCCCATTCCGCGTTCAGGCGCGAGTCATTGAACGAGTAGGCCACGACGATCAGCAGCGGCAGGTACAGGAACGCATAGACCGCGCAGCCCAGGCAGGCCACCCACACAGGCCATCGGGGGCGATTCATGACGATCTCCTGCCAGTGGCCACGGCGGCCGACGCGGGTTGCGCTGAACGATGGGCGGACTTCTGCGTACCCCGCTGCGAGGCGGCACGCGCTGTGCCCTTCACGCGTGCCGCCAGCGTCGCCAGTCCGATCAACGCCAGCACGATGCCCACCAGCGCCAGCGATAGCGCCGACCCCAGTGGCCAGTCTCGGCTATCGAGGAACTGCTGCTTGATCAGGTTGCCGATCAGGATCGATCGCGTGCCGCCCACCAGTTCAGGCACGGCAAAGATCCCCAGACACGGCGTGAAGACGAGCGCGATGCCCGCGTAGACGCCCGGCAGCGAAAGCGGCCAGATCACCTGCCAGAAGCAATGCCAGCCATTCGCGCCCAGGTCGCGCGCGGCATCGAGCAGCAGGGGGTCCTGCTTTTCCAGGCTGGCATAGAGCGGCAGGATGAAGAACGGCAGGTGCACGTAGACCAGCACGAGGATGACGGCAGCGGGTGTGTAGAGCGCTTCGACCGGGGCGAAGCCCATCCAGCCGATGAGACTGTTGACGCCATGCATCAGGTATCCGCGTGGACTCAGGATGATCATCCACGCGTAGATCCGGATCAGGAAGTTCGACCAGAACGGCAGGATCACAAGGATCAGCAGCAGGTCGCGCCGTCGCCTGTCGCTGCGGGCGATCCACCAAGCCAGCGGGTAGGCAGCCACCAGGCAGATCGCGGTGGTTAGCGCGGCATAGCCGGCTGATTTGAGAAACAGCCCGGCATAGAGCGGTTCCTGGATCAACTCGCGGAGGTTGTCGAGCGTGAATAGATCCGGCCAGTGCCTGAGCACGGCGAGGGCCGCGGTGGTGGTCAGGCCTTGGTCAGGTGGAATCAGCGGCAGCAATCCGCCGGACTCCGCCGGTGTCCGGAATGCCGCCACGATCATGATGGCCGAAGGAATGCCGAAGAAGACGAGCAGGAAGGCGATGGGGATGCCACAGACAAGCCAGCGGGCCAGCCGATCCGCGCGCGTGATCATGGCTGTCTCTTCGCCTCACCGGCTTAGAAACACGCCGGCGTTGCCGGGCCAGTCGAGCTCGACCCGATCGCCCCGCGTGAACTGCCCGTCGGTCACCGGCCCCGCGTTGGCGACCATCGTTTGCAGCCGGTGTCCGCTGGCAAGCTCGACCGTGTATAGCGTGACATCGCCCTGGTACAGCCGGTCGACGACGGCGCCTTCGAGCATCGGCGCGCTGGCGTTGCCGCCCGGCGATGCGCCACGTGGCCGCAACTGGATTTCCTCGGGCCGGATGGCGACCGTGCCGCGGCTGCCGATGGCCAGCGCTTGCCCCGCGGGCATGTCACGCTCGCCCACACCGGCGATGCGCACACGCAGGCGCGCCGCACTCGATTCCGCGACGGTGGCATCCAGCAGATTGCAGGACCCGATGAATCCAGCCACGAATGTCGTGGCCGGTGCGCGGTAGATCGCTTCGGGTGTGTCGAGCTGGACGATGTGGCCTTCATGCATCACCGCGATGCGTTGCGAGAGCGCCAGTGCGTGGGTCTGATCGTGCGTGACGTAGATGAACGCCACGCCCAGTTGCTGCTGCAACGCGATCAACTCATGAAGCATCTGGGTTTGCAGCGCCGCATCGAGCGCGGACAGCGGCTCGTCGAGCAGGAGCAGCCGGGGACGCGCGGCCAGTGCTCTGGCGATAGCCACGCGTTGACGCTGTCCGCCGGAAAGCTCGTGCGGGTAGTAGCGTTCGAAGCCTTGCAGACGGACGTTTTCGATCAGGCTGCCCAGGCGCCCGTCGATGTCGTGGCGCCGCAACTTCTGCATCCGCAGCGGAAAAGCGATATTGGCGGCCACGGTCATGTGCGGGAAAAGCGCGTAGCTCTGGAAAACCGTGTGCATGGGGCGATGCTCGGGTGGCACGCCCTGAAGGCTCTTGCCGTCAAACAGCACCTCGCCGCTATCGGGCTCGGAGAAACCGCCTAGCAGCCGAAGCAGGGTGGTCTTGCCGCATCCCGAAGGCCCCACGAGCGTGAAGAATTGCCCCGATCCGACATTGAAGCCGATATCGTCGAGGACCGGCCGGTCGCCGAAAGACTTGGACAGGTGATGAACTTCCAGCAGGTCCATGCACGCATTCCTCCCGCGCCGGCGCCGACGATAGCAATGCGGCGTTCAAGGCCACATCCACAACTGCATGATAGAAGCCAGCGCGTGATCTGGCGGCGCCAGCAGCGCAATCTTGGGGGCAAGGGGAGAAGAGTCGTGGCGCGAACGGCCACTGGGCATGAAAGTGCGATTGCCGGACCACCTTGGGTTGGCAAGGTGGCCCGGCAACCGGGTCTGGCGGGACTTCGCGCGCCTGGGCGCGCACGTAGTTACTTCTGGCCGGCAGCAGCGTGAGCAGCCGAGATCGCCGCATCGCGCTCCTTGGCCGCAGCCGCCTTGGCCTCGTTGTAGACCTTCTTCGCTTCGGCAACCTTCCGGTTGTATTCCTTGCGTGCCGCGTTAACCTCTCCGCGCATCTTGACGATGGCGTCATTGCTGCCCTGCGCCGCCGCCCCGGAGGCCGACTGCGCCCAGGCCGGGGCAGTGCAAAGTGTCGCGGAAATCATGATCAGGCTTGCCAGATATCTCATGCGGTTCTCCCGTGGTTAGCGTTTTACACCTTAGCGTGTGACTGGGGCGATCTCTATTGGCCCAAAGACTAACGGTGACGCAGGATACCCACCGCAGGAAAGCAAAATACGACCACTCCTTGCGTCGAATCAAGGGGCAATCGACGTGGGGGACTATCAAGGGTACTAGGCCATATGCAGTACGTTGGCTGTACTTGGAATGCCTGCCGTAGCGACTACACTCGACAAACTCCTCACCGTGAAGGCCCTGCCATGTATCTCGCACCTGGAACCGAGCCAGATCGTTCAAGCCCTGCAATTCCCTCTGCGTCGGGAGGCGGTTCGATGCGTCGCCCGGCATCGGGCGAACACGCGATCGACCGGATTGCGGAGCTTTATGGCGCACCCAGGAAACTGGTCGAGCGGGAATTCTGGGACGCATGGTGCTCACTATCGTCCGATGCGCGGATTCTGGACTACGTCGTGGTGCTGGCGGAGCGGCGCGTCATCAAGGCACTGCGCGGACGATACGCGGCTGGCCCGCACTGACGGGCATCGTCGGGTCTATCCACCCCGCCTGCCCATTACCAGATAGAGCCCGATTGCGGCCATTGCCATCCCCGGCCATGCGGCGAGCGGAATCGACTCGCCAAGCACCGCGAAGGCGATCACCGCCGTCATCGGTGGCACGAGGAAGAACAGCGCCGATACCCGCGAGGCCTCGCCGTGCCGGATCATCGTCAGCAGCAGCGAAATGGCGATGATCGAATTGCCAATCACCAGGTAGGCCAGCGAGCCGAACAGCGCCGGCGTCCATGCCACATGCATCGGTTCGAGCGCATAGGCCAGTGGCGCGGTGATGGCTAGCCCGACGGCGTACTGCACGAGATTCGACGCCACCGGATGCACGGTCGTGCCGAAGCGCTTTTCCCACAGCGTGCCACCCGTCATCGCCAACAGCGCGAGCAAGGCGAACATCAGCCCGGCAGGAGTGGCCACGTCGATGGATGAACGGGATGTGATGACGATGGCCGCGCCGGTCACGCCAAGTGCCAGCCCAAGCCATCGCACCCGGTCCACGCGTTCGCCGGCGATGGCTGGCGCGAGCAGCCCGATCAGGATCGGTTGCTGTGACGTGACGAGCGCAACCGCGCCGGCCGACATGCCGTGCTTGAGACTCAGATAGGTGAACGAGAAATAGCCGGCCTGAATCAGCAGGCCCACCATGCCCAGATGCAGCCAGGGCTTGATGCCCGACGGGAACGCGGGGCGGATCCAGAGGCAGGGGATGATCAGCAGCCCGACCACGCAGGCATAGCGCAAGGCCAGAAAGGTCAGCGGGTCGGCGTGGCGCAGGCCGAGCTTCAGAAAGACGAATCCGCCGGACCAGAGCAGCAGGAACAGCGCGGGCGCTACGCGCAGCCACTGCGTGTTCGGTGTGGCGCCCGGCGTTGCGGCGGGTACCTCATACGTCGGGCGTTCTGACATGCCTGGCTGGCGGGAGCGGGGGATGGGGCGACAGTAGCACTTTCCAGCCCGCGCCGCCTAGCGTGCTTTCCCGGTCAGTGCACCGTCATGGACTCGGCGGATTCGGTGGATTCGGCTTTCGTCTTTTGCATAGCCGATGCGCGCGCGGCCGCGAGCCGCCGGTATCGGCCAAGCGCCCACAGCGGGAAGTACGCGGTGTACCCGTGGTACTTCAGGTGGAAGATGCGCGGGAAGCCCGGTGCGTTGTGATACGGGTGCATCCAGAAGCCATCCTCGTTCTGCGCATCGAGCAGATACGCGGCGCCACGATGTACCGAATCCGCGTCGCCTTCGCCGACCGCCATCTGTCCGAGCATGGCCCACGCCGTTTGCTCGGCCATGCTGCCGTCTTCGTGCTTGCCGGCCAGTTCCGGGCGGGCATAGCTGTCGTTCGTCTCGCCCCAGCCGCCGTCGGTGTTCTGCTTGCCGCGCAGCCATTGCAGGCCATTGCGCACCATCGGCAGCTTGCGATCGACACCGGCGAGCCCCAGGCCCGCCAGCACGCTCCAGGTGCCGTAGATGTAGTTGGTGCCCCAGCGTCCCCACCAGCTGCCATCGGGCTGCTGCGTGTCGCGCAGGTACTGGATGCAGCGCTCGCGTGCCGTAGCGTCCTGCGGACGTTCAGTGATGCCAAGTGCCAGCAGCACGCGGCCGGAGACGTCCTCGGTTGGCGGATCGAGCAGAGCGCCGTGATCGGCGAACGGGATCGCATTGAGAAAGTCGCGATCGCAGTTCGCATCGAACGCGCCAAAGCCGCCGTTGCGCGACTGCAGGCCGATGATCCAGTCCAGACAACGCGCCACGGGCATCTCGTAGCGCCCGGGCTGGCCGGTGCGCTTGCCCCGCGCGTGAAGCATCGCCAGCACGACGGCCGAATCGTCAATGTCCGGGTAGTACGGGTTCTCGTACTGAAATGCCCAGCCGCCAGGCGGCGTGTTGGGCGCAGCATTGTTTTCCCAGTCGCCGCGCAGGTCCAGCACCTGACGATCAGTGAGCCAGTCATAGGCGCGGGCGATGGCGGTTTCGGTGCGTGCGTCGGGCGGTGCCTGCTCAAGCGCCATCACGCTCCAGGCTGTGTCCCACACCGGCGACAGGCAGGGCTGGCAATACGACGAACCATCGTCGCGATGGACCACGAGCTTCTTCAGCGCGGCCTTGCACTCCACCCGCAAAGGATGATCCTCCGGGTAGCCGAGCAGCACCATCATTTCGTAGCTGTACACCATCGGCGGGAAGATGCCGCCGAAGCCGTCTTCACCGTTCATGCGGGCTTCGGACCATTCCACCGCGCGCTGGATGGCGCGGCGGCGCAATGCACGCGGAATCAGCGGTTCGAGATGGCGAACCACGCGGTCCGCGACCAGGAACGCTTGCTGCAGTCCACGCTTGCGCGGGAAGTATTCGCGCTCCAGTTCGGGCGGCGTGACGAACAGTTCCTGCACGTGCACGCCAAGCGGATTCTTCGCGGCGGCGCGTATCGAGCACAGCACCAGCAGCGGCACCATCGTGGTACGCGCCCAGTAGGCCACCTTGTCCATGTGGATCGGCGCCCAGCGCGGAAACAGCACGAATTCCACCGGCATGAACGGCGTGCCGCGCCAAGGGATCTCGCCGAAGGTCGCCAGCAGGATGCGCGTGAACACGTTCGACTTCGCCGCGCCGCCGCGCGCCAGGATGGCTTCGCGCGCCCTGACCATATGCGGCGCATCCGGCGGATCGCCCGCCGCCTTCAACGCGAAGTAGGCTTTGACGCTGCAGGAGATATCGAGATCGCCGCCGAAGTAGAGGTCCCATGCGCCATGGCCGTCGAGCCGTTGCACCGCGCGCAGGTACTTCGCCATGCGGGCCTGCAGCGCGGTGTCGATCTCGTCGACGAAGTGCATCATCAGGATGTACTCGGCCGTGATGGTGGCATCGCATTCGAGTTCGAAACACCAGTGGCCGTCGGGGTGCTGGCGGTCCAGCAATGCGTCGCGCGCGCGGACGATCGCAGCATCGAGTTCCGATGCGGGGATTGTTTTTCTGGTCATGCTTGTTGAGGACGGCAGTGCGTCAATTGCTCGAGCCGGCGAACCAGCTCGGCCCGTTGAGCCGGGGGGATGGCGCGATGGCCGAGAAGATCGGCCAGCCAGAGCCCGTCAGCCGCCAGCCGGCACAGGAGCAGGCCGATGGGGTCCTCGCATTGCGCGAGATCCGTATTCAGGCTGCCGGATTCCCATTCCTGGTAGGGCGTGCGGAACTCGGGACGCGCCATGATGAGCATCATCGCGGCCTTCCACAGCTCGCGTTCGCCGGATTCGGCGAAGCCATCGGCGGAGGCACGCAGATAGGCTCGTGTATTGCGTCCCTGGGCATCGGTATCGGATTCGGCCAGCGTGGCAACCTGGCCGGTGAAATGCTGGAGCACCTTGGCAGACAGGGCTTCCAGCAGTTCCTCCTTGCTTGAGAAGTGATGCTGAAGGCCACCCTTCGATACACCCGCGCGCGTGGCGACAGAGTTAAGGGTGACGGCGCCGATGCCTTCCTCGACCAGCAGGTCGATGGTGGCGGAGAGCAGGCGGTCGCGTATCAGGAGCGGTTGTTTGGGGCGGCGGTGGGCTTCACTCATGGACCCGGAAGATACCATCCGGACGGATTGTTTTCAATTCATGGACGAATTGCCATGGATTGCGCATCACCATGAACGTCCAGGAAAAAAGTCCGGGGAAGACCGGCGACCGAGGATCTGGCAGGGGTAAGCTCATGGTCACGGCGCTGGCACGTCCCGAGCAAACCATGCAAGAGCTTGCTTTTCGCACCCTGCTATACCGGTACTTTTTCTTCGACTGGCTGTTCAAGGACGCCAGTCGAGGCGATCTGCGCGAGCGCTCGGCCGCGTGGCGCTTCAACCAGGCGCACGCGCACTGGCTGCTGACCTATCTGCGCCGCTGGGTCTGGTGTGGTGCGCTGTTCTGCCTGCTCGGCGGTTCGATCGAGCTAATGCTGAGCGCGCCAGTGCTGTCGGCGTTCTTCTACGTGCCGGGCGTGCTGAGCGTGCCCATCAACGTCGTCATCTGCGTGCTGTGGGTCGGACTGAAGACGCTCCCCGGGCCGATGTGAAGTCGCCGGTACACCAGGTCTCAGGGTCTCAGGGTCTCCGCGTCTCAGGGTCTTCGTGTCTCAGGCTTTCGGTTGGGGCACGCTCGCGAATCCCCCGCGCTTGTGCGAACCATCGCAGAACGGCTTGTTCTCGGAATGGCCACAGCGACATAGCCAGACCTGATCCCCCTCGAACGTGAACGGTACGCCGGCGGGGGTCACGATGGTGATCGGCCCCTTGATGCGGTAGGGCCCGTTGTCCTGCACCGTGACGGTGACGGCCCTGTCGTTACCAGTGTCATCCATGACATCCCTCCTTCAGGCTCGGTATCTGCCCGCGTGGCCGGAGCCTGTCGGGGACTGTACTCCGAATTTGTCCGCGCCGACGTTCTCCGGACACACGCGTTGCGCACTATGCTGAATCCACCACGGGCTGCGCCGGCGGGTCCGCCGCGCGCCTCTGCCCGGCGCCGTGGTGGCTATTCGAAGGAGAGCGTTTCATGGATATGCAGCAACTCGTTTCTGAATTCCTGGCTTCCGATCACGGCACCCAGGCGGCCCAGGCGCTGGCCGATCAGGGGGTCAATCCGGCCGATGCTCAGCAGATGCTCGGGCAGGTCGCGGAGACCGCTCACGCCCACGTTGAAGAGCAGGGTGGTGGCCTCCTGGGCGATCACGCAGGCAAGAGTTTCTTCGCGGCGTTCGCGGCGGGACTGGTGCATGGCGATGGATTCTTCAAGTCGCTGACCGAGGGAGGTGAAGGCATCCTGACCGGCCGCGTGGCCGAATCGCTCGGCGAGAAAATGGGGCTCGACCCCGGCACGGCGGCGACTGTCGCGGCCGCCGCCACACCGTATATGGTGGCGTTCCTGAAGGAGAAGCTGGCTTGAGCGTTGGACCGCTGTCGGCGCCGGATTGAGCCGTTGCAGGAGCCGTTGCAGGGGCGGTTGCCGCAGCCGATCGCGCGGGCCGATCGCCGATTTCAATATCGGTCGAAGGAAATGCTTGCGCAAGAGTGGCAGTGTCTATACAATGCGCTCCCTTCAACAGGCTCGTAGCTCAGCTGGTTAGAGCACCACCTTGACATGGTGGGGGTCGTTGGTTCGAGTCCAATCGAGCCTACCAACGCATCACGCAGAAACGGACGGTCGCCATATTTGGCGCCGTCCGTTTTTGTTTTCCGGGTCCGCCGGACGCGGTCGTGATGACTCCGCCGTGATTACTCCGCCGTCGCCCCGCTGCTCTTGATCAGGCGGGCCATGATGGGCTCCGACGTTTCGAACGAGCGGCGGAATTCCTCGGGGCTGTTGCCGACCGGTTCCAGCGCCAGCGAGTCGAGCCGCGCGCGCATGGCGGGGGACTGGATCGACGCGCGCGCCTCTGCCTCGACGCGCGACAGGATGGCGGCCGGCGTGCCCGAGCGCGCGAACAGGCCGATCCATGCCGGCGGACGCATCTCCTGGTCCTTCATGCCGGCCTCGGTCATGGTCGGCACGTCGGGCATTTCCTTGATGCGGTTATCGCCCATGACGGCCAGCGCGCGCAGGCGACCGCTCTTGATCTGCGGCCCGAGTGTGGTGACCGAGCCGATGGCCCAGGCGATATTGCCGGCAAGCATGTCCTGCACCATCGGGGCCTCACCCTTGTAGGCCACGTGGATCATGTCCAGGTGACGGGTCTGGTTCAGATGCGCGCCCACCAGATGGGGAAAGCTGCCCACTCCATACGACCCGAAGCTGACCTTGCCCTTGTTCTTTGCCGCCCAGTCCAGAAACTCGGGCACGGTCTTGACTGGCACGTCGCGGCCCACGGCCAGCACGAGCTTGCCGACGCACAGCTCGGAGATAAAGGCCAGGTCGCGGCGCACGTTGTACGGGACATTCGCGTACAGGTAGGGCGTGTTGATCAGCGGCGTCGAATGCGTGAGCAGCAGGGTGTAGCCGTCGGGCGCGGCGCGTGTGACGGCCTGCACCGCGATCACGCCACCGCCACCGGGCTTGTTGTCGACGATGATGGTCTGTCCCAGACGCTTGCCCATGTCTTCGGCCAGCGCGCGGGCCATGACGTCGGTTGCGCCGCCGGGCGGACCCGGCACCACGAAAGTGATGGGCCGCGACGGATAGGTCTGCGCCGGGCTGGCCGCGCTCCAGGCCATGATGCCCGCGACGAGCAGTCGTTTGATAAACATTGCGTGTCTCCTTTCTGTGTTCCGGATGTGCGGTGGATCCCTTGTCGCCAAGGTAGCGGACATCCGGAATGCGAGAACCCGCCAAATCGAATGGGCGGGATTGCCCTATCAGGGTCAGTACCGTGGCGCCGTGTGTGTCGGTAATGGGGTCTACGCCGGACGGTCGCCGATGATCGTCGCCCGGTTCATGTGGCGCACGGCCGGAAAGTAGTCCTGCACGGCGTAGTGCTGGGTGGACCGGTTGTCCCAGAGCGCCACCGTGTTGGCGCGCCAGCGCAGCCGCACCTGGTACTCGGGCGCGGCGGCCTGCCGGAACAGGTACTGCATCAGGTCCATCTCCGCCATGCGGAAATCCGAGCCGATGCGGTACGGCTGCATCCGCGCGTAATTGGCGAAATGAGTGGTGAAGCCCTCGTTGACGTAAAGGATCTTCTCGCCCGTTTCCGGGTGGGTACGCACGACCGGATGAACCATCGGCGGATACTTGGCACGCATTTCGTCGTAGCGCTCGCCATCCATGCTCTGGCCGAAGGTGGGCATGGCGTCGTGCACAGCCCGGAGTTCGGCGATGCGCGTCTTCACGTCCTCCGGCAAGGCCGCGTAGGCGGCTGCCATGTTGACCCAGATGGTGTCGCCCCCGATCTCGGGACACTCCACGCAACGCAGCATCGAACCCATCGATGGGAGTTCTCGCCACGACACGTCGGAGTGATACAGGTTCTCCCGGCCGCGCTTGTCGCCGCCGCGCCCGAACACCACCAGCTCCGGATGATCGGGATGGTGGCCGATCATCGGGTGGACCTCCAGTTCGCCGAAGCGCCGCGCGGCGGCAACATGCTGGGCGGGGGTGATGTCCTGATCGCGGAAGAACAGCACCTTGTGTTCGAGCAACGCCTGTCGCAGCGCGCGGTAGGTGGTGTCATCGAGGTTGCCCAGGTCCACGCCGCTGACCTCGGCGCCGATCGTCGGCGTGCAGCGGTGGAGGGTGAAGGGCCAGGCTCTGGTGTCCTCGGCGTTCTTGGTGTCCTCGGTGTCCTTGGTGTCGCTGGTTCGCATGGCAGTCTCCTTGGTGTCTTTTGTCTTGTATTGGGGCAGTCGCTCGTCGCCGGTCAGAATGCCGTGTCGCCGTCGAGCAGACGCCGCGCGATGGTGCGCCGCTGGATCTCGGAGGTGCCATCGGGAATGCGCATCGTGCGCACGAAGCGGTAGCCGGCCTCGAGTCGCAATTCGTTGGTCAGACCCATGCCGCCGTGAATCTGCATTACCCGGTCGAAGACACGCCCGGCCATCTCCGTGGACGATGCCTTGATGATGGAAACCTCCTTGGTGGCGGGCAGATCGTTGTCCACCAGCCAGGCGCAGTGGCGGACCATCGATTTGGTGGCGTAGATGTCCATCGCGCATTCGGCCAGCATGATCTGCACGGCCTGGTGGTCGCCGATAGGCTGCCCAAAGGTCTTGCGGACCTTGGCGTAGGCCACGGCCTGTTCCAACGCCCACTCGGCCAGGCCGAGGCAACTGGCGGCCATGCTCAGGCGACCGGCGTTGACGCCATCGAGCGCCACGGACAGGCCACGGTCGACCGGCCCCAGCCGGTGGGTGTCCGGCACGCGCACGTTTTCCAGCGAGATGATGCCGATGTCGGCGCCAAGGTGGCCCATCGTCGGAATCACACTCGGTACCGAGAACCCCGGTGTGCGGGTGGGCAGGAAGAAGCCGGTGAAGCCGCCCTTGTGGGCGCGGGCCTTCTCTTCGTCGGTGACGGCGAAGATCATCGCGTAGTCCGCATAGGGCGCGTTGGTGATCCATTGCTTGGTGCCGTTGAGCACCCAATGGTCGCCATCGCGCGTAGCGCGTGTGCGCATGCCAAAGACGTCCGAGCCGGCATCCGGTTCGGAGAGCCCGAAGCACATCGTCTTGTCGCCGCTGGCCAATTCTGGCTGCACGGTGTCGAAGACCGACGGATCGAGGTGCTTCAGTACCGGCGACAGCCCATTGGTGAATGGGGAGGGCAGCACCACGGTCTGCACCAGATGGCGCTCGGGGCCGCAGTGGGCGTTCAGGCGTTCCTGGATGTAGACGGCGGCCTGCGGCCCCAGCCCGCCACCGCCGAGCGCTTCGGCGGACAGCGCGGTGTAGAAGCCCAGTTCGGCCGATCGCATGCGTACCTGGCGGCGTAGGGCCAGCACCTCCGGGGCATAGCGCCCGTCGGCGGTATAGACCGTGCGTTCGCTCGCCAGCAGGGTGCGATGCTCCTTTTCGAGCGCGACGACTTCACGATCGACAAAGCGGATCAGCGCGTCGCCGAATTCCACCCACTCGCTGGGGATGTCGAAGGTCATGATGCAAGGTCTCCTGATGAGGGTTGGGGTGGGGTTACGTCGATAACGGCGTCGGCGGCGAATGCGCCTTGTCCTGCCGGCATGGCGAATACGGGGTTGACGTCCACGGCCTGCAGGCGCGGGCCAGCGGCGGCCGCGAAGATCGACAGCCGCGACAACGCTTGGGCAAGCGCGGGGATATCCGCCACCGGGCGTCCGCGCGCGCCCAACAGCAGCGGTGCGCTCTGGATCGAGCGAATCATGCGTTCGGCCACGTCCTCACCGAACGGGCAGCGGTGGAAGACCACGTCGCGGAGCACTTCAACGAACACGCCACCGAGGCCGAACATCGCGATGGGGCCAAAGGCGGGGTCCTGCTTGATGCCCATGATGCATTCCACCCCGCCGCTGACCTGCCGTGCGACCAGCACGCCATCGATCCGGGCGTCGGGTGCCGCGTCGCGGGCGCGTTGCATCAACGTGGCAAAGCCGCCGCGTACCGCCGCTTCGTCGCGCACGTCGAGCAGCACGCCACCGATTTCTGACTTGTGCAGGATGTCTGGCGACAGGATCTTCATCACCACCGGGAAGCCCAGCTCGCGCGCGGCGATCACGGCCGCCTCGGCCACGGCGCACGCGCGTTCGGGCACGGCCGGGATGCCGGCGGCGTCGAGCATGGCCTTGGCTTCGGCTTCGCTCGGCGTTTGCGTGGGCAGCGCGACCGGTTGCGCTGCCGGCAGGGGCGTAGTTTCGGGCTCCGCGAAGGCATGCCCGAAGCGGCCCATCGCAGCCAGCGCGACGACGGCGCGGGTAGGGTCCTCGAACACCGTGAAGCCGGCTTCCTCATAGGTATTCAACACATCGCGCGGCCCCTGCAGCACCAGTACGTAGAGCCGGTCCGGATACCGCTCTCGCACGCGCGCCAGTTGCTCGCGCAGGCTTGGCGCCACCGCCGGCGTGGCGCCGGCATAGGTGAAGAAACCGAGGACCGAGCGGTAGCCGCCTTCGCCCACCATGGCCTCCGCGAACGGCTCGATCAGCGACAGGTCGTTGACGATTTGCGCCGTGGTGTCCACCGGGTTACGCGGCGAGCAGATCGGCAGCAGCTTCAGTAGCCGGACCTGGGCGGCCGCCGGCATCTCCGGCATTGGCAGTCCCAGGTCCTCGGCGGCATCCGACGCGATGACACCTGCGCCACCACTGACGGTGATGACCCCCAGCGTGTTGTCGGATGGATAGATGCCACGCGCGGCCAGACGCACGATGTCGAGCATTTCCTCTGTGCTGCGAGCGCGCACCACGCCAAGCTCGGCCAGCACGGCATCGATCACGGCATCGTCGCCAGCGATGGATGCCGTGTGCGACCGCGCGGCGGCGCCGCCAACCTCGCTGCGCCCAACCTTCATCATCACCACCGGCTTGCGCGCGCGGCGCGCCGCCTGTAGCGCCGCCACCAGGCCGTTGCCGTCGTTGATGCCCTCCGAATAGAGCGCGATCACGCGTGTATGCGGGTCATCCACCATCAATTGGACAACCTCGCCCAACGTGATGTCGGCCTCGTTGCCGGTCATCACGATGCTGGACAGGCCAATGCCCGCGGACTGGGCCGCCATCACCAGATGCCCGCCATAGGCGCCAGACTGGCTGACGATACCGACATGTCCCGCCTGGACCGGCCCCAGAGAAATGCTTGAGGCAAAGCTGCCGACGAAGCCGGTGCGCACATTGATCAGCCCGAGCGCGTTCGGGCCGAGCAGACGCAGCCCGCTGCGACGCGCGGCGGCCAGCAATTCCGCCTGCCGCGTGACGCCGTCGCCGCCAATCTCGGCAAAGCCGGCGCTGAACAGAATGGCGGCGCGGGTGCCGCGCTCACCCAGGGCGATGACGGTATCGAGCACGTGCGCCGCAGGCACGGCCACCACCGCGACGTCAGGCACCTCGGGCAAGTCCGCGACGGAGGCATAGGCGGGCAGGCCCTGCACCTCGCGCCGGTTCGGGTTCACCGGCAGGATGCGTCCGGCATAGCCGAGCTTGCGCATGGCGTCGATGGGACGGCCGCCGATACGCGCGGGATCATCCGAGGCGCCGATGATCGCGACGGAGCGCGGGTTGAGCAGGGTGCTGAGCGATATGACTGGCGAGGCGACTGGATTCACGATTCACTCCGGAAATGGGGGGCGTTTCACGCGGGCGCGAAGGTTGGAACCGGCGCGCCATCCTTGCTGGGCGAGAACCTGACGCGCACCGGCTGGCCGATCCGCACGGTGTCGAGGTCGCAGTCGACGATATGGGTCATCATCGTCACGCCTTCCTCCAGCGTTACGTAGGCGATGCAGAACGGGTTCGGGCCGGCGCGGCGGGTCACGCTGAACGCGTAGACGGTGCCAAGGCCGCTGGCCTCCTTCCAGGCGGTGTCGCCCATGCAGAACGGGCACAGCACGCGCGGATACCAGTGCGGCTTGCCACACGATTCGCAGACCTTGACCAGCAGCCGTCCCTCGCGGGCGGCCTGCCAGAAGCGTGCGTTGTCGGGGCGTTCCTCCGGGGCTGGGAACGGGGCGGCGATATACGGGGTGGTCATCTCATTGCTCCCGTTCGAGAATCAGCGTGGCGCTGCCATGGCGGCTGCCGAGGTAGCCGCCGGTGCCCTGGGCCAGCGCCAGGTCGCAGTGCTTCACCTGCACAGCGGGATGGGCTTCGCCACGCAACTGGCGCACGGCCTCGATGACCTTGGTGATGCCACCGCGATTGGCCGGATGGTTGTTGCAGAGCCCACCGCCGTCGGTGTTGAACGGCAGCCGGCCCACGCCCGAAATCAGGTTGCCGTCGGCCACGAAGCGGCCGCCTTCGCCTTTCTTGCAGAAGCCCAGGTCTTCGAGCTGCATCAGCACGGTGATGGTGAAGCTGTCGTAGATGGACGCGTACTTGATGTCTGCGGGCGTGATGCCTGCTTCGGCGAAAGCGGCCGCACCCGATACGCGGGCGGCGGACCAGCTCAGGTCCACCTGACCGCCAAGCTGACCCTTCACGTGTTCGCCGGCGCCCAGGATGCGTACCTTGGGGCGGTTCAGTTTCGCGGCGATCTCCGGGCGTGCCACGATCAGGGCGCCACCACCGTCGGACACCACGCAGCAATCAAGCTTGCGCAAGGGGTCGGAGATCAGCGGCGAGTTCAGCACGTCTTCCACCGTGACCACGTCGCGCAGCATCGCGTGGGGGTTGTGCTGTGCGTGATGGGACGCGGCCACCTTGATCCACGCGAGTTGTTCCGGCGTGGTGCCGTACTCGTGCATATGGCGCATGGCGACCATCGCGTACAGGTTCACGGTGACCGGGTGAAACGGCGCCTCGAATGGCGCGTCAGGCAGGTTGGCGCCCCAGTTGCGTGCTTGCGTGCCGCTGGAGCCTTCGGAGCGTGGGCGGCCCGCCAGCGTGATCAGCGCGACGTTGCATTTGCCGGCGGCAATCGCCTGCGCGGCGTGCGATACGTGGACCAGATAGGCGGACCCGCCCGTGTCGGTGGAATCCACGTGCCGCACGCGCAGCCCGAGGTAGTCGATCATGTTGGTCGCGCCGAGGCCCGGTGCGTCGCCCGCGCAGAAGTAGCCGTCCACGTCGGACAGGGAGAGTCCGGCGTCTTCCAGTGCCCCTCTGGCGCATTCGGCGTGAAGCTGCGCGACGGATTTGTCCGGCGCCTTGCGCGTCGGGTGCTCGTAGGCCCCGACGATATAGGCCTTGCCCTTGATGCTCATGCGCGGCCCCTCAGATCGGGTCCCAGCCGATCACGTCGGCGGAGCGTTCGAGCTTGTAGAAGCTGTTGCGCATGGCCGGCACGGCGACTTCGCCGATGGCCTCGGGTGTCCAGCCTTCGCCCATGTGCACCGAGCGGATTGGGCGCGAATGGCTCATCAGCATGATCTCGTTGGCGCGCACGGCGAAGATCTGGCCGCTGACGTCGCGCGCCGCGTCGCTCGCCAGGAATACGGCCATCGGCGCGATCTTGCCGGCCTCCATCCTTTGCAGCTTGGCCACGCGGGCTTTCTCCTCGGGCGTCTCGGCCGGGATCGAGCTGGTCATGCGGCTCCAGGCAAACGGCGCGATGCAGTTCGAGCGCACGTTGAAGCGTTGCATGTCCAGCGCGATCGACTTGGACAGTGCAACGATGCCGAGCTTGGCCGCGGCGTAGTTGGCCTGGCCAAAGTTGCCGATCAGGCCGGAGGTCGACGTCATGTGCACATACGCGCCGCCATCCTGGTCCTTGAAATGGTTGGCGGCAGCGCGGCTGACGAAGAACGTGCCGTGCAGATGCACGTCGATCACCGAGCGCCATTCTTCCTCGTTCATTTTGAAGAACATGCGGTCACGCAGGTTGCCGGCGTTGTTGACCACGGCGTCGATGCGGCCGAAGTTGTCTAGCGCGCACTGGATGATGTTGTGAGCGCCATTCCACGTGGACACGCTGTCGGTGTTCGCCACCGCCTGGCCGCCGGCCGCGCGGATTTCCTCGGCCACGCGCTGCGCGGGGCCGGCATCGCCGCCTTCGCCGCTCATCGACACGCCGAGGTCGTTGACGACTACCCGGGCGCCAGCGGCCCCGAGGGCCAGCGCGATACCGCGTCCGATACCGCCACCCGCGCCCGTGACCAGCGCGACCTTGCCTTCCATGATTCCCTGCATCGTGTTGCTCCTGAATGTTGGTGAGATTGCGTGCCGAAGCGGCAGGCTTATTGCGGCTCGATGTTGGCTTTCCTGATCACGTCGCTCCAAAGCGTCAGGTCCTGCCTGAGGCGGTCGGTGAACTCGGTGGGGCCGCTGATGCTGGGGGCATAGCCGCCGCGTGCCAGACTCTCCAGGTACGCCGCATTGCGGCCGACTTCGTGGTTGGCCCCGACCAGGCGGTCGATGACCGGCTGTGGCATCCCCGGCGGGCCGATCAGGCCGAACCAGCCGCTCACGTCAAAGCCTTTCAGGCCCGATTCGGCGACTGTCGGCACGCCGGGCAGGGCGGGGTTGCGCGTCGCAGAGGAGACCGCCAGCGCCCGCACCTTGCCGCCTTGCACATAGCCGACCGCGCTGCCGGTGACATCGAACATGAAGCCGATCTTTCCGCCGATCAGGTCTGCGATGGCCGGAGAGTTGCCTTTGTAGGGGACGTGGAGAAACTTGACGTCGCCACGCTGCGCGAGCAGTTCGGCGGCCAGATGGTTGGAGGCGCCCACGCCAGCGGAGCCGAATGCGAGTCCGTCAGGGTGCGTCTTCGCGTAGGCGACCAGGTCCTGCACATTCTTGAGCGGCGAGTCTTCCGCCACCAGTAGAGCGTTGGTATAGGTGTTGAGCAGACCGACCAGCGTGAAGTCCTTGAGCGGCTTGTATGTGGCGGACTTCTGCACCATCGGCGCCATCGTCAGTGTTGGGCTGCCGACGAAGAACAGCGTGTAGCCGTCGGGACTGGCCTTGGTGATCATGGTCGCGGCGATGGCACCGCCCGCGCCGCCACGGTTCTCCACCACCACAGCCTGCCCAAGCACGGTGCCCAGATGCTGCGCGTAGATTCGCGCGGCGCTGTCGACCGGGCCACCTGCCGAGTAGCCGACGATCAGTTTGACCGGGCGGGCCGGGTAGATCCCGGACGCGCCCGCCACGCCCGCGGCCACGCACAGCATGGTGGCTATGAACCCTCTCTTCATCCTTGTCTCCTAGCTATCCGCTGCATCGATGGCAGTTTTCTATAAATCTATATGTACGTACATAGTAGCCGCTACCAATAGGGGGTGCGCAAGATCTGACGCGCCTGCCCACCCAAGATGGGTGGCGCAAAATTCGAGGGGTTGCGGAGACGAGGGAGGAAGCGGAAAGCCGGGTGATCATTGTTGATCGTCGTGTACTATGTGCGTACAAGATCGGAGATAAGTTGGAGGCAGATTCGCATCTGCACGGCGTATGAGAATCACCGCGCAGGCAGGCGCGGCAAGCCCGCCGCGCGGCAAGACGTTGGCCGAACGCGGCCGGCATTCGCAGCCAACACCGGTGCCAGGCCGTACAATGCGGCGGCATCCAGATCCAGACATCCATCGCAATGGCAACCGCCCAGAAGGACAGCAAGACCGAGTCACCCGCCCCCACGCGCTACGCCGAACTGGCGAGCATGCTGATTCGCGAGATATCCGAAGGCCGCCATGTGGTGGGCAGTCTGTTGCCGACCGAGCACGAACTGGCCGAGTTGCATGGCGTCAGCCGCCATACGGTGCGGGCGTCGCTGCGGATGCTGCAGGATCTGGGCTATATCTCACGCAAGAAAGCGGTGGGGACCATCGTCGAATCCGCCAACCCGGGGGCGTCGTATACGCAGTCGTTCGGGACGGCCGAGGATCTGGTGCGCGTGGCCGCCACCGAAGTGCGGGCGATCGAAGCGGTACGCGATATCACGCTGGACCGCGCGCTGGCGCGGCGGCTGGAAGCGCCGATCGGCAGCGCATGGGTGCTGCTGTCCGGCACGCGCGTGGATGCGCGCAAGGGTCAGACCCCGGTCGCGGTCGCGGATATCTATATCGAGGCCACGCTGGCGGGGCTGGTCGACACGATTCGGAATAGCCCCCAGGTGCTGGTCAGCGCGTTGATCGAGCGCGAGTATGCGATCGCGATTGCCGAGATCCGGCAAACGATCACCGCCACGCTGATCGAGAGCCCCCTGGCCGATCAACTCGGTGTGGAGGCTGGCACGGCGGGTATGCGGCTGGTGCGTCAGTACAAGGATTCGGCGGGCCGAATTCTGGAGATCACCGATACGGTGTATCCGGCCGATCGGGTGTCGGTGTCGTTTCAGCTCAGGCGCGGCAGGCACGCAGGCGCGTGACCTGCCACGGCTGCCACCGCCGTCCCGCATGACAGCGGTGGTGGCCCCGTCAATCCATCTTGACGTTGGCGGCCTTGACCGCGTCGCCCCAGCGCGTGACTTCGGCGCGCACGAAGCGGTTGAAGTCGGCAGGCCCCATCGTTTCAGGAATCGCGCCCAGTTCACCCATCGCCTTGGTCCACTCCGGGGTCTTCGAGATGCGGATGATCTCCGCGGACAGCTTGTCCGCGACCGGTTTGGGCAAGTTCTTCGGCGCCACGACGCCGATCCATGGGTTGCCACGGAAGCCCGGAAAGCCTGATTCGGCGATCGTGGGCACGTTCGGCAGCGTCGACACCCGCTGTTCGCTGGCCACGGCAAGCGGTCTCAGCTTTCCGCCGCGAATCAGCGGCTCCGCAATCGACACCACTTCGAACATCACCTCTACTTGCCCGCCGACCACGTCGGTCATCGCGGCGACGCCGCCCTTGTAAGGGACGTGGGCGAGGTTGATGCCTGCCGTCTGCTTGAACATTTCCATCACCAGATGATTGGTGACGCCGTTTCCACCGGATGCGTAGTTCACCTTGCCGGGATGGAGCCTGGCATAGGCGACCAGATCCGCCACGGTCTTGAACTGCGAGTTCGGATTGACGACCAGCACCAGCGGAAAGACCCCGATCAGTGCCAGCGGCTCGAAGTCGCGCACGCTGTCGTAGCGCTGGTTCTTGTAGATCCAGCCGTTGACGGCCATCGGCCCGCTCGAGGTTGCCAGCAGCGTGTAGCCGTCCGGCTTCGCGCGTGCGACTTCTTCCGCAGCGAGTCCGGCACCCACGCCCGGCTTGTTCTCGACGTAGAACGATTGCTTGAGCGACGTCGAGAGTTGCTGCGCCAGCTTGCGGGCAATCACGTCAGTAGTCTGCCCCGCCGGAAAACCCACCAGCACCTTGACTGGTTTCTCCGGGTAGTCGGCGGCAGCGGCGGGATGCATAACGGCAAGCGTCAATAGCAAGGTCGTCAGTGCGGTTCTCGCGAAGTTCATGTCCTGTCTCCTTTGTTGCTTGTTTTTGGTTGTCTTGAGTTTCCTAGCGAACGGCCTTTGTCTCCCGCAGGCCCTTGATGTCCCGTTCGGTGTAGCCGGTGGCCAGCAGGATTTCCTCGGTGTGCTCGCCCAGCAGCGGCGCGCGCCGACGTACCGCGCCAGGGGTGTCGCTCAGCTTGATGGGCACGCCGGCGATCTTCACCGGTCTGGCCGAGCCGGGCTGCTCGACTTCGACCAGCATCTCGCGTACCGCGTAGTGCGGGTCAGCGAAGATCTCCGCGGCGGTGTAGACCGGGCCGAACGGCACTTTGCCGCCGAGAACGGCAGCGATCTCTTCCTTCGTGCGCACGGTGGTGAATGCTTCGATCGCGTCGATGACTGGCTGCTGGTGCTGCACACGGGCGGCATTGGTGGCGAACGCCTCGTCGGTGGCCATGTCCGGGCGGCCGATGGCGATCGCCAGCTTTTCCCAGAATGCATCGGTGGCGCAGGCAATCGAGACCTGGCCGTCGCGCGAGCGGAACAGGCCGAAGGGGCACAGCAACGGGTGACGGTTGCCTTCGGGCGCGGGTACCACGCCGGTGTAGGACGTCTGGTAGACGATGCGCTCGCACATGGCCAGTACCGCGTCGGTCATCGCCACGTCGACGAACTGGCCCTGTCCGGTGTCGCGCGCGCGGTGCACGGCGGAGAGGATGCCGATGCAGAGCATCAGCGCAGGTATCGTATCGCCGACGCCCGGGCCGATTTTCGTGGGGGTGTCCCGGTCGGGGCCGGTGATACCCATCATGCCGCCCATCGCCTGCGACACGACGTCGTAGGCGGGCCATTGCGCGTAGGGGCTTTCGCCGCTGCGTGGGTCGCCGAAGCCCCGTACCGTGCCATATACCAGACGCGGATTGGTTTCGCGCAGGGTTTCGTACGACAGGCCAAGGCGCTCCATGACGCCGGCCCGAAAGTTCTCGACCACCACGTCGGCGCTGTCGATCAGCTTGCGCAGGATCTCGCGCCCAGTGCTGCTCTTGAGGTCCACCGCGATCGAGCGCTTGTTGCGATTGACGCTCTGGAAATAGCCGCCGAAGTCGCGCAGGGTGTCGTCGTCGCAGAACGGGCCGGTGATGCGGGTGCCGTCACCGGTCATCGCTTCCACCTTGATCACGTCCGCGCCGTGATCGGCCAGCACCTGGGTGCAGAACGGTCCGGCGAGCATCTGCGTGAGGTCGACCACGCGCAGGCCGGCAAGGGCGCCGGGGGGATGGGTCTGGGTGTCTGCGTGGGTTTGCATGCGTGGGGCTCCGATGTGTGGGGTATCAGGCGGCGGCATCGGCGAACCAGTCATGCAGGCGCGGGTAGAGAGCGGCGGCTGGCAGCGTGTCCAGCGCGGCGACGAAGGTCCAGAGTGCTTCGGCACGGGCCTGGCCCAGCAGGGCGCCGGCCTTGGCCTTGAGCTTGGTGGCCTTGGTGTCGTAGGGCACCGGGGTGCTGAGATCGACGTGGCGGGACAGTGTCGCGCCGCTCCGAGTCAGCACCGTCGCATGACAGGCGGTGTCGGTAATCGCCGGGTCGGGGTGGATCTCGATGCGTCGCGCGAGATCGGTCAATGCGGGGTCCTGGCAGCAGGCATCGGAAAACGACGCCAGCGATGCCGTGTCCACACCGGCCAGTACCATCGCCCCGGTCAGCGCGAGGCTGAACTTGGCCTCCAGGCCGGTCGCGGGCTGCGCGATGCAGCAGACCGGTAGCCATTGAGGCGCGATGGCCAACGTGACGTGCTCGACGTCGCCGGCCGTTAGGCGATGCTGTTCGCGCAGGCCCTGCAATGCCTCCAGCGCAGGATGCGTGCCGTGGCAGCACGCATGGAACTTGTACTGGACGTCGACAAAGCGGAAGGCTTCGGGTAGCCCGTCAAACGGATTGTCGAGGCAGCCCTGTCCGGCGCCATGTGTGGTGGCGAAACCGCCGGCGCATTCGATGGCGTCAGGGCGGGCGACGAATCCCAGGGCTGCGAGGGTGGCGGACTCCACGCCCGTGGACGCCGCCATGCCTGCATGGAACGGCTTGGCCATCGTGCCAAACTGGCACTTCAGCCCCGACGCGCGCGTGGCCGCGAGACCCAGCGCGTGGGCCGCGCGTTCCGCATCGAGATCCAGCAGCCGCGAGGCGGCTGCGGCGGCGCCGAAAGCGCCTGATGTGGCGGTCTGGTGGAACCCGGCGTTGTAGTGCGGGCGTCCCAGCCAGCCGCCGACGCGGCAGGTGACTTCCACCCCGGTCAGGAACGCTTCCAGCAGATCCTTGCCGCTGGCCTGCTGCTGTTCGGCCACGGCCAATGCGGCGGGCAGCACGGCAACGGTGGGATGGCCGACGAAGTCGAAGTGCGTATCGTCGTAGTCGAGCGCGTGCGCGGCCGTGCCGTTCAGCATCGCGGCCGCGCGGGCGGGAATGCGCGCCGGCAGGCCGATCGCGCTCGCTTGCGCGGTGCCGCCTTCGCCGCTGACCAGCTCGCGCACGGCCACGCTGACCGGTTCGCCGGCACCCGCGATCGCTACGGCCAGGCAGTCGTAGACGGACAAGCGGGCCACGTCGAGCGCGGCGGCTGGAAAGCGCAGGGCGCGGTCAACCGCGATGCGTGCGGCGCGTGCAGTGATGCCGGTGGCAGTCATGTTCGAAGTCATCGCGTGCCCCGGAGATCAGGCTGCTACCTTGCCCAGCATCGCATCGGAGATGATGCGCATCTGGATCTCGGAGGTGCCTTCGAAGATCTTGGTCAGACGCGCATCGCGCCAGTAGCGCTCAGCCGCGAAGTGCGTGGTGTAACCGGCGCCGCCATGGATCTGCAGCCCTTCGCTGGTCACGCGCTCGCACATCTCGCTCGCGAACAACTTGACCATCGACGCCTCGGTGTCGGCGCGCACGCCTTCGTCGATTTTTTCGCAGACGGTGTAGAGCAGGGCGCGGGATGCTTCGATCTGCGTCGCCATGTCGGCCAGCTTGAAACGGATGGCCTGGAAGTTGCCGATCGGGGCGCCGAACTGGGCGCGGTCCTTCGCGTACTGGATCGAATCCTCGAGGCTGCCCTGAGCCAGCCCGATCGAGCGGGCGGCCGTGTGGGCGCGCGCCGTTTCCAGCCCGGCGGTGGTCAGGTAGAACGCCTTGCCTTCCTCGCCCACCATGCTCGAGTGCGGCACGCGGCAGTTGTCGAACGCCAGTTCCCAGGTGGTCCAGCCGTGGTAGCCGATCTTCGGGATGACGCTGCCCTTGACGCCTTCGGGCAGTTCGCCGCGCGGCTTTTCCACCAGGAATGCGGACAAGCCCTTGTGGCGCGCCTTCGGGTCGATCACAGGATCGGTGCGGCAGATCACCAGGATGAAGTCGGACTGGTCGGCGAACGTGCACCAGTACTTGTTGCCGGTGATGAGCCAGTCGTCGCCATCGCGCACGGCGCGGCAGGAAATGTTGGCCACGTCCGAGCCGGCATTCGGCTCGGACAGCGAGAACGCACCCAGGAATTCGCCACGCGCCATGCGCGGCAGGTACTCGGCCTTCTTCTCGGGCGCCAGGCCCTTCAGCGCGCCGATCAGGCCATTGCCGCGGGCGATCAGGCTGCCCACGCTCATCCAGCCACGCGAAAGCTGCTCGGCCACGAGGCAGTACTCGTAGGCGCCCAGCCCAAGGCCACCGTACTCCTCGGGGATCAGGATGCCGAAGTAGCCAAGCTCGGCCATTTCGTCGATCAGGTCGCGCGGGATCTGGCCTTTTTCAGGGTCCAGCCTGTTGGCGATCGGCAGCACGCGCTCCATCGTGAACTGGCGCGCTGCCTCCTGAATCATGCGCCGCTCTTCGGTCAGTTTTTGCATCGACGACTCCTCACTTTCGCATTGGTTCGTTGTTATGTACGGACATAGTAATCAGGATGTCCGGCCTTTTGCAAGCGAAACTGTCGAGGCTGTTACGAAGCTAAGCGCGATTTATGCGCGATTTAAGCCCATATACGCGGCCTCGGCGGCAAAGATCTCGGTTGACACTCGCGACTTTCGTTGCAATTATGTGCGTACAAACAAAACGGAGTGGACATGGAGAAGTGCCGCAGCGGTAACTATTTCGAGGACTTCCGGGTCGGCATGAAGATCAGGCATGCCACGCCGCGCACGCTGACCGAAGGCGACCGGAGTCTGTACATCGGCCTGACCGGCAGCCGGGCGGCGCTGTGCACGGCCGAGACCAATGCACGCGATCTGGGGATGGAGCGACGGCCGCTGGAAGACCTGCTGGTGTTCAACACGGCGTTCGGCAAGACCGTGCCGGATATCTCGCTCAATGCGGTGGCCAACCTGGGCTATGCGGAAGTGCGCTTTCTCGCCCACGCGTATCCGGGTGACACGCTGGCGGTCGAGTCCGAGGTTATCGGCCTGAAGGAGAACACCAGTCGCAAGAGCGGCGTGGTCTACGTGCGATCCATGGCGCGCAACCAGCATGGCCGCGAGGTGCTGAGCTGGGTGCGCTGGGTGATGGTGCACAAGCGGGACCACGGTGCGGCGTGCGCGGAAGCGGTGGTGCCGGCCACGCAGGCGGTGGTGCCGAGCGCATGGATGCGTCGCGACGACTACACCGCGCGCGTTCGCGAAATCACGGCGATGACCGGCTTTGCGGACCTGTGGGACGACTACGCAGTGGGCGAGCGCATCGACCACCCGGGCGCGATGACGATCAACGACAGCGACCACAGCATCGCCACGCGCCTGTACCAGAACACGGCCCGCGCGCACTTCGACGGTCATGCCATGGCGGCCGGCGGTGGCCGTCGGTTGGTCTATGGTGGCCACATCATTTCGGTATGCCGCGCGCTGTCGTACGACGGACTGGAGAACGCGCTGTCGATTCTCGCCATCAACGGCGGCAGCCACGTGAATCCGACCTATGCCGGCGACACCATCGCCTGCGCGACGCAGGTGATCGAGAAACTCGACCTGGGGCAGGACCACCTCGGTGGTCTGCGGCTGCGCATGATCGGCGTGAAGAACGCCAGCGCGGCATCCATCGCGTTCCCCGCGCCCGGCGAGGGCCGGACCGCGCATCCATCCAGCGTGGTGCTGGACCTGGACTACACCATCGCCATCCCAAGGCGGTAATACCCCGGCGCCAATGCCGAGGCGGCAACGACAAGGCGGTAACGACAAGGGGCGGGGTAAGCCCCGGCCTGTCCGACCCATCGAGAACACGACACACGACACACGACACACACGAGAGACAAAGCATGACAACCGCGACACACCCGAGAAATGCCCTGTTTGCCGGCGAGAAAGCCTTTCCCGCGCTGGCCGCCTGCGAGCACTTTGCCGGTAGCGAAAAGCTGATCGGCAAGGCCATGGACCTGCAAGTGGAGTACGGGCCGGTATTCGACGTGACCTGCGACTGCGAGGACGGCGCCGCTACGGGGCAGGAACGCGAGCACGCGGAAATGGTGGCGAGGATGATCGCCTCCGACCGCAACCGCTTCGGGCGCGCAGGCGCGCGGATTCATGATCCGTCGCACCCGGCCTGGCGTCAGGACGTGGAGATCATCGTCGGGCAGGCTGGCAGCCGGCTGGCCTATATCACCGTGCCCAAGGCCACGCATCACGAGCAGGTGGCGGAGGTCATCGCGTTCATCCGCGAGACCGCGCAACGTGCCGGGTTGGAACGGCCGGTGCCGGTGCACGTGCTGATCGAAACCCACGGCGCGCTGCGCGACGTGTTCCCGATCGCCGAACTGCCGGACATCGAGGTGCTGGACTTCGGCCTGATGGACTTTGTCAGTGGCCATCACGGCGCGATTCCCGCTGCGGCAATGCGCAGCCCCGGCCAGTTCGAGCACGCGCTGCTGGCACGCGCCAAGGCCGACATGGTGGCTGCGGCGCTGGCCAACGGCATCGTGCCTGCGCACAACGTCTGCCTGAACCTCAAGGACGCCGACGTGATTGGCGCCGACGCCAGCCGTGCGCGCAATCAGTTCGGCTTCCTGCGCATGTGGAGCATCTATCCCGCGCAGATCCTGCCGATCGTCAGCGCAATGCGCCCGGACTTTGCCGAGGTGGAGGACGCTGCCGGCATCCTGCTCGCCGCGCAGGATGCCGACTGGGGACCGATCCAGTACAAGGGCGAGCTACATGACCGCGCCACCTACCGTTACTTCTGGGAGGTGCTGGAGAAAGCCCGGGTCACCGGCATGGCGATGCCCGCGGAAGCGGAGCGCCGGTTTTTCGCTGCCTGACGCAGCGGTGTCGGCGCCCGGGCGCCGTTGTCTTTTTTGTCAGTCGAGCCTTGCCCCCTGATGGGCGGGCAGGTGCAGATGGCGTTCGTCACGCTGTCATCGGCGCTGCCGCATATCAAGTCCGGCAAGCTCCGCGCGATTGCGCTGGCCCATTCGAAGCGCAGCCCGACGTTGCCGAGCGTGCCGACGTTCACGCAGGCTGGCCTGCCGTTCCAGGCGGCCACGTGGTTCGGTCTCTTCAGCCCGGCGACCATGCCGCCCGGCCTGCGTCAGAAGATCAACGAGGACGTGACGCGCATCGTGGCGGAGCCCGCCACGCGTGCCAGCATCGAGGACCTGGGCGGCGACGCGGTGAACGAAGGACCGAAGGAGTTCTCGGCATTCATCGATAGCGAGAGCAAGCGCTGGGCCGAAGCGGTGAAAGTCTCGGGCGCGCAGGTCGACTGATTCGATACTCGGCGGGCATCGCATGCAACGGGCGATGCCTCGCGCCTTCAGTGGCGCGACGCCGCAGGAAGGGGGCCTGGTGGGCGTAGACTGCGTGTCACGCCAATCGTGAGCGGCTGCCCGGCAGCCAGCAGGAGATCACCATGCCCCGATACGTCGCCTTTCTTCGCGGTGTCAGTCCGATGAACGCCAGGATGCCAGAGCTCAAGCTTTGCTTCGAAGCGGCGGGCTTCTCCGAGGTACGAACGTTGCTGTCCAGCGGGAACGTTGTGTTCGACGCGCGTTCGGCGTCCACCACAGCGCTGGAGCGACGCGCCGAGCAGGCCATGCACGCCGAACTGGGTCATAGCTTTGGCACGTTCGTTCGGCCCGCTGGCTATCTCCGGGACCTGATCGAGGCCGATCCGTTTGCCGAGTTTGACCTGGCGCCCGGGGCCAAGCGGGTCGTCACCTTTCTCCGCAGTCCGGTGGCGCCCGAAATCGCACTGCCAATCGAGCGCGACGGCGCCAGCATCATCAAGGCCAGCGCAGCGGAAGTCTTCAGTGCATATTTGCCGGACCCGAAGAAAGGACCGGTATTCATGACGCTG
Source organism: Cupriavidus sp. SHE (assembly GCF_000812445.1). Taxonomy (NCBI): domain Bacteria; kingdom Pseudomonadati; phylum Pseudomonadota; class Betaproteobacteria; order Burkholderiales; family Burkholderiaceae; genus Cupriavidus; species Cupriavidus sp. SHE. The sequence continues at coordinate 49,416 of NZ_JWMB01000022.1, forward strand.
CTCGAGCGCTCGTTCGGAAAGGACATCACCACGCGCACGCTGGACACCGTCATCAAGTGCGCGCGGGCCTAGAGATACGATCAGAACGATTCTGGCGTACCTGTACTGTCTGCGGCCGCGCGTCCAGCCAGAGCCGCTTCGCCCCATTTTGATAGCGTCTCTTGGACGCGGGGCCAGGGCTCAGCCTGAGTTCTGAATGCCGCCGAAATACAGGTCCGTGCGGCGATGCTCCCATGCCGGTAGCGCCTCGCGCAGGCCGGCCACGCGCTCTGTATCGAGTTCGGCGGTGATGAAGCCGGTGGTGTCCGGCATACAGGCCAGCACGGTGCCCCAGGGGTCAATGATCATGCTGCGCCCCAGGCAGGGCAGGGCGGGTCCCGGGCCGCCGATCTGCGCGGCGGCAATCACGTAGCACTGGTTTTCGATGGCACGGGCCCGCAGCAGCGTTTCCCAGTGGTCGCGTCCGGTGTGCACGTTGAAGGCGGCGGGCACCAGCAGCACGTTGGCGCCGCGTGCGCGCAGGGTCCGGTACAGCTCGCCGAAGCGCAGGTCGTAGCAGATGCTCAGACCCAGGGTCAGGCCGGCAGCGTCCACGGTATGCAGGCCGTCCCCCGGCGCGAAGTCGGCTGACTCGCGATAGGGTTTGCCATTCACCACGGCGTCGTACAGGTGCACCTTGCGATAGCGTGCGGCAATGCCGCCATCTGGCGCGAACGTGATGCCGCTATTGCCGAGGCGGGTCTCGCCTGGCAACCGTTCATGCATCGAGCCCAGATGAATCCAGCAACCGGTGCGTTGCGCCAGCGAGGCGATGTGCTCGGAGACGGGGCCGGGAACCGCGCTGGCGGCCGCCTGTAGCGCGTTGGCATCGCCGCGGACGTCGCTGTACTCCGGCGTGACGATCAGTTTCGCGCCGTCCGCCGCGGCGGCAAGAATCCAGTGTTCGAGTGCCGCCAGGTTGGCCTCGCGGTCCTGCCGGCTGTCGATCTGGATGGCAGCGACTTTTATCCGCATCATTCGGCTCCGTTCTCGTCTTGCTGCGCGGCAAGCGCCTGCGCCACGATCCGCGCCGCTTCGGCCAGCCATTGCGCGCCATCGCCACCGTGCAGCGTCTGCGCGGTGCGCGCGTCCGTGAAACCGTCGGCCAGTACGGCCAGCACGACGCTGTAGGCGCCTACGGTCAGAATGCCGGCGTCGTGACGAAGGCCGGGCAACTGTCCGGTCTTGTTGGCCAGCATGGCGCCGGCTGGCAGCGCCGCGCCGAAATGGGCGCGCTCGCGCTGATCGGCCAGTAGCCCCAGTGCGAAGTCACGCAGCGGGGCTGGCAACGATCCATCACGCAGCAGCCAGCACAGCGAGGCCGCAGCGTCGCTGGCGCTCGTGAAGTTGTCCAGCCCTGCGGCGCGCGCGGCGGCGTCCATCATGCGACGCTGCAGCCGCGTCTGCCCGAGTCCCGCGCGATCGCACCAGTCGTTCACGCCCTCGAAGCCGAGCAGTTCGATCAGCGCATTGGTCGCCAGGTTGTCGCTCAGCACGATCATCAGCCGCGCCAGTTCCGCCAGCGTCAGGCTCTGGACACTCGGCAACTGGTTGAGGATGCCAGTACCGCCCACGCGCTCGAGTCCGTCCAGAGAGAATCGTTGCTCAAGCTGCAGATGCCCCTGCGCCACCTGTTCCAGCAGCGTGAACAGGATCGGCAGCTTGATGATGCTGGCCGATGGCTGCACGCGCTCGGCCTCGCGCTCCAGCACCACCTTGCCATCGGCAAGCCGCAGGCTGATCGCCACACGTGCCTGCGTGCCGGCCAGCAGCGGTGCCAGCGCGGTTTCTACCCGCGCGCGAAGCGCGGCGGCATCGGGAATCCGGCTACCTAGCGGAAATGCCACGAGTTCCATATCGCCTCCTCAGACCAGCAAGAAGAACAGCCCAGAGAACAGACAGAGATTCACGATGATCACCGCCCAGCCGTTGTAGAGCATGTACTTTAGCTGGGTCGAACGGGCCAGGCCCATCTGTCCGAACATGTCGGAGGTCGGGAAGGGGCCGAACCAGTCGATCTGCGAGCTGCCAAGGATCACGGCGGTGGTGGCCGCGGGGCCGACGCCGGCGGCGGCCAGCAGCGGGCCGAAGATCTTGGCCGTGAAGGTCATCTGCGCGACTGCCGCGCCGGGGATGTGTCCGATCACGTTGAACCACAGGATGATCACGCACAGCATGGCGCCGCCGATGCCTGCCAGGTGCGGGCTGGCGATGTCGAGCAGTGCGTGGTAGGCGTTGAGCTTGTCCACCAGCACCAGCACGGGGTTGAACAGCCAGAACAGGAAGAAGATCCAGATCAGCTTGCCTGCGCCGGCATACATCGCCTGCAGGATGGCACGCGGACCCATGCCGCCGGCCAGGCCGGTGGTGGCGGCCAGCGACACCATGACGATGATGGCGAAGGCAAAGCCGGCCTTGACGATCACGCCGGCCGTGGCCAGCCCGATGATGGTCAGGCAGAACGCCCACGCGGCGCGTACTGCCGTGCGCGGTGGCGTGGCGGACAGGTCGAACGCGGCGATGCCGTTCTTGGCTTCGTCGTACTGGTGCTCGGCCTCGGTCATCTTCTGGATGCGGCCCGACATGAACCAGCCGCTGGCAAGCGTGGCCGCCGCCATCGGGATGCCGGCCACCATCAGGTATTCGGGGTAGCTCAGTCCGGTCAGCCCCAGCACGGTCACAACGTTGGGCGTGAACGGTCCAAGCACCAGGCCGGCGGAACCCGCAGTCTGGAACAGCGCGGCCACCGCGGGCGGCGACAGGCGCACCGCCGCGGCGATCGGGATCACCACGGCGGCGATGATGGCGTTACCGCCGGCCAGCGTGCCCAGCGCGCCGCAGATCAGCGTGGAGGTGACCATGATGCCGAGGCGCACGCGTACCTGATTGGACAAGCCGATACGCCGCACAATGGCACGCACCAGTTGCTCGGCGGCGCCCGTGCGCGAGGCCACTTCGCCCACGCCGGCGCCCAGCACGATGATCAGGCCGACAACCGCGATAAAGGAGCCGAGCGAGTCGGCCAGCAATTTGCCCATGCCCACCGGCGTCGTGCCGGTCATGATCGCGCCGAGCACGATGGCGGCGATGGTCGACAGCACGATGTCAACGCCGAGCAGCGCGATGATGGCGAACACGAGCACGGGCGTCAGGCCCCAGAGGCTCGTCTCGCCGGGCATGGCCAGGTGCGTGTACAGGGCGATTGCCAGACCCGCCACGAACACCGCGATCGCCGCGATGCGCCGGCTCGGCTGCAGGTCTGAGGAAGTGGGGGCTTTGCTTGCTACTGATGTCATGTGACGGCTCCTGCCTGCTCTCGTCTTATCTTTGTGTCGTCTTGTATTGCTGGACGGGCAGGCCTCTGCCGGCGCTGCCCGCTCCCGTCCCTGTGCTCGCGATGTCCGCGAGGCTTACTGCGGCGTGATGCCAGCCTTGCGGATCACCGTGCCCCAACGCTCGTATTCCTGACGGATCTGGCGGGCAAAGGCATCCGGCCCGACCGAGACCGGGAAGGCACCGGCATCGACAAGGCGCTGCCGCGTGTTGGCATCGGCCAGCGCTGCCTGGAAGGCTTCCACCAGGCGGGTGCGAACCTCCGGCGGCAGCTTTGCCGGCGCTACCACGCCATACCAGGCGCTGACGTCATAGTCCTTGTAGCCCTGCTCGGCGAAGGTCGGGACGTCAGGCAGCTTGTCGTTGCGTTGCGTGCCGGTGATGGCGAGCGCGCGCAGCTTGCCCGCCTTGATGAATGGCAGGGACGACGGGAAGTTGTCGAAGATGACCTTGACGTTGCCGCCGATCGCATCGTTGAGCGCCGGCGCCGAGCCCTTGTAGGGCACGCTGATCATGTTGGCGTCGTTGAGCTGCAGGAACCAGGCCATGCCAAGGTCGTTGATGCCTCCGGCACCGGCGTTGGCGTAGCTTTCCTTGCCGGGGTGCTTCTTCGTGTAATCCACGAACTCCTTCAGCGTGCGGGCCGGGAAGCCGGGGTGCACGCTGAGGATGTTGGGGCTGCTGACCAGATTGACGACCGGCGTAAAGTCCTTGACCGGGTCATAGGGCGGCTTGGCCAGCAGATGCGGCGCGGTGCCGTGCGTGCTGACCGTGGCGAGGCCGAGCGTGTAGCCATCGGCCTTGGCGCGTGCCACGGCATTCATGCCGATCGTGCCGGCCGCGCCGACGCGGTTGTCGACCACGATCTGCTGGCCCAGGATCTCCGAAGCCTTGCTGGCAACGATACGTCCCACGACGTCGGTCGGACCCCCGGCGGAAAAGGGGATAACCAGCGTGATCGGCCGGTCGGGATAGGCGGCGTGCGCCAGCGTGGCGGTGCCCAGCGCGATGGCGCCGAGGACGGGCGCCAGAAGGAAGTGTCTGCGTTTCAAGTTGGGTCTCCTCGTGATTCTTGTCGGAATGGATGTGTCGGGGGCGGCGGGCCGGTAGTTGGATCGTCCGGCTCAGTGGCGCAGGAACTGTCCGGCGGCGGCGCCGGTGGCGCCATCCGGGCCCCAGACCTGCACGCCGTTGACATAGACCGCTTCGATGCCGGCCGACGGCTCGCACGGCTGCGTGTAGTCGGCGCGGTCGATCACCTGTTCGGGATTGAACAGCACCAGATCGGCGGCGTAGCCCACTTCCAGCACCCCTCGCCCGGGCAGGCCAAAGACCGAGGCCGGCAGCGACGTCATGCGCCGCACGGCGTCTTCGAGCGTCAGCAGGCCCAGTTCGCGGGCGTAGTGGCCGAGCACGCGCGGAAAGCTGCCCCAGAGCCGTGGGTGCGGGTAAGGGCCGGGAATGCCATCCGAGCCGATCATCGTGCGCGGGTGAGACAGCACGCGGCGCAGGTCGCCCTCATCCATCTGGAAATAAATCGCGGTGGCCGGCCCGAGCCGTGCGGCCGCTTCCTCCAGCGATACATGCCAGTCGGCGGCGATGGCCGACAGGTCCCGGCGTGCCTGCTCGGGATGCGGCTGCGAACTCGTGACGATGATCCGTTCCGCCTCGCCGACGAACTCGGGCAGCAGCACGGTGGAGCTTGCCGTGTAGGGGTAGACGTCGAGGGATACGTCCTGGGTGGCCAGCGCCTTGTCAATCAGGCTCAGGGTGACGGTGGTCTTGCCGAAGTTCTTGCGCCCGATGCATTTGTGGTGCGAGATCACGACGGGCAGCGCGGCTTCGCGGCCGATCTCCAGCGTTTCGCCGACGGCCTCGACGACCTGATCGCGCTCGCTGCGCATATGGGTGGTGTAGATCGCGCCCGGGTGACGCGCGGTCACGCGCGCCAGGGCCACTACTTCGGCGGTTGGCGCCGCGCGGCTTGCCGGATAGCTGAGGCCGGTGCTCATGCCCAAGCCGCCATCGCTCAGCGCCTGATCGAGCATCGCGGCCATCGCCTCGATTTCCTCGGCGGTGGCGGCACGCGTGGTATCGGTCATTGCGCCCGCGCGCAGCGTGCTGTGACCCACCAGCAGACCGACGTTGACGCTGGGTGGCGAGGCCTCCAGCGCGCGCCGGTAGTCGGCGACGGAGGGAAAGCGGTAGTCCGAGACCTCGCCCAGCAGCATCAGCGGCTGCGGCAGGCCGTGGGTCGGCGTTAGCGGCGCGATGCTGATGCCGCAGTTGCCGGCAATCACGCTCGTCACGCCCTGGCTGGTCTTGGCCGGCATTGCAGGCGTGCTGAGCAGGGCGCTGTCATCGTGCGTGTGCACGTCGATGAAGCCGGGCGCCAGTACATGGCCGGTTGCGTCGACGGTACGCGCGGCCTGCCAGCCGGAGCAGTCACCGAGCGCGACAATGCGTCCGTCCGTCACGGCCAGCGCGCCGGTACGACGTGTGGCGCCGGTACCATCGATCAACGTGGCGTTGGTGAACAACAGGTCGCAGGATGGCATGGGATCAGTCCTTCGGAGATAAGCGTTGGCGCGGGGGCGACTCAGCCGAGTGCCGCGTAGGCGAGGATCTCGACCAGCATCTCGGGCCGCCCGAAACCCACGGTCACGATGGCCGCGCGGTTGGGATAGGGTGCCGGAATCATCTCCGCATAGACCCGGTTGAAGACGGCGAGATCGGCACGGTCGGTCACGTAGACGATGACCTGGGTCAGGTCGGCAAGGCTACCACCGGCCGTATCCAGGGTCTGCTTCAGGTTCTGAAGCGTCTGGCGCGCCTGCGCTTCCATGCCGCCTTCCACCACGTTGCCGTCGGCGCCGGTCGGGATCTGCGTGGTGAACAGGATGCCGTTGCCCAGTACCGCCCATTCGACGGGAGCAGCGGATCGAGGCAGGCCGGTATCGATGATCTGTTTCATGGTGTCTTGTGCGGGTATCGGTGTGAGAGGAAACGATGTTGGCCCGGTATCAGCGCATCAGCGCATCAGCGCGAACGCCGATGCATCCAGCGACGAGGGGCGGCCGGCCATGGCGTCGGCGAGCAGCGCGGCGCTGCCGCAGGCCAGCGTGAAGCCCAACGCGCCATGACCGGTGTTGAGCCACAGGTTGTCGTACGGCGTGGCGCCGATCAGCGGCTTGCTGTCGGGCGTGGCCGGACGGCCGCCGCACCACGAGGTTGCCGCGTCGAAGTTCGCGCCGTCCGGGAAGGTTTCGCGCGCCTGCCGGGCCAGCAGGGCGACGCGACGTGCATCGGCACGCGGATGGCGGCCAATCAGGTCGACCATGCCGGCGATGCGCAACTGCTCGCCCAGACGGGCGTAGACCACCTTGTAGTGCAGGTCCGTCACGCTGATGGCAGGGGGATGATGGTGGCCCGGTTGCGTCGGCGCGGTCAGGCTGTAGCCGGTCAGCGGATACAGTGGCAACGTCACGCCAAGCGGCGCCAGCATCGGTACGCTTTGCATGCCAGCGGCGACCACGAAGGCATCGGCCTCGATGTCGCCCGCATCGGTGTGCGCGGCCACCACGCGTCGCCCTGCGTGCCGCAGCCCCGTCACCCGCGTGCCGCAGCGGAAGCTCGCACCGAAACGGCGCGTGGCGGCCGCGGCCAGACCAACGGTGAAAGCATGGCAGTCACCAGCTTCCTCGCTAGGGGTGTGGATGCCGCCGGCCAGCTTGTGCTGCAACGAGGCCAGGGCCGGTTCGAGCGCCACGCAGGCCGCGGCGTCCAGCGCCTGCTGGCGGCTGCCGAGCGAGGCCTGATATTCCAGTTGCCGCCGGGCGCCGTCGAAGGCAACCGGATCGCGATACACCACCAGCTTGCCATTGCGCTGATAGTTGAAGTGCAGCGCCTCACGCTCGACCAGTTCATGTACGCCATCGCGGCTGAGCTGGCCCAGCCCGAGCAACTGCGCGGTGACTTTCTTGGCCACGCCGGTGCGGCAGGCACGCAGGAACTCGAGGCACCAGGTCCACTGGCGCCAATCAAGGCGAGGAACGAAGCGCAGGGGCGAGTTGCGGTCGAGCAGCCATCCCGGCAGCTTGGGCAGCACGGCCGGGTCGGCCAGCGGCGCCACGTAGCTGTAGCTGAGTTGCGCGCCATTGGCCAGGCTGGTTTCCTGGGCCAGTTCGTCGCGCGCTTCGAGCAGGGTAACGGTATGCCCCTCGCGCGCCAGATAGTAGGCGCTCGCGACGCCAACCACTCCGCCACCCAGTACGCATACCCGCATGTTTCTCTCCCCACCCTTGAAAATGACCTGCCGCCCGCAGCTGCGGGCAAGGCGACAGTGTTGACGAGAGCGGGGTAGGGTTCAAATGACCTTTAGCGCATACCCTATAACCTGAGGTTATTCAGGCCGGCCGGGCAGCGCCGCCTCGAACTGGGATCCGAGGATCGCCAGCAGGGTGTCGTGGGCGTGCGAGGACGCCGCGCCGTCCGCGTAGATCGCGGCCACGCCCACCGACAGGGCGGGCTCTAGCGGGCGGATCAGCAGTTCCTCGCCGCTAGCGCGCTGCGAGAACTGTGCCGTGAAATGGTCGACCAGAGCGTAGCCGACGCCGCACTCCGCCAGCGCGGCGGCCACGTAATAGGTACGCGCCTCGATCATCGGCGTGCGCTCCTCCAGCCCGAGATCGCGGAAGGCCTGGGCGATCAGGCCACCCAGCGGGTCGCTGTTGCCGATGCCGATCCAGTGCTGATCGTCGAGCGCGGCCAGTTGCACCGGCCCATGCGGCGGCGCGTTCGAGGCGGGGCCGAGGTAGACGACCTCCGCTTGCCCGAGAGCGCTCGATGTCACGCCCGGGCGGGGGGCCGGGTCGAACACCACGGCGATGTCGAGTTCGCGCGACATCACCAGGCCCTGCAGTTCGTCGCCATGCCGTGTCTCGATTTCCAGTGAGACGCCGGGGCAGCGCTGGCGAAACTCTCGCACCGCCTGCGGGATCAGGCTCAGGCCCAGGCTGGGCAGGCAGCCAATGCGCAGATGGCCCTCGGGATGGCGTCGCAGGTTGCGCGCGAGCTGGCGCACGTTCTCCAGGTTGGCGAACAGATGCACCGTTTCGGCGTGCAGTAGTTGCGCCTCGCGCGTGGGCAGCAGCCGGCCGTGCGCACGGGTGAACAGCTTGAAGCCGAGGTCGCGTTCCGCGTGGGCCAGCACCTTGCTGGCCGCGGGCTGGGAGATGAATAGCAGTTCGGCGGCCCGGCTCAGCGAGCCGGTACGCATGACCGCATGGAAGATTTCAAGGTGACGCAGGCGCATGGCGCGGGGGCTGGATCGACGGCATTGCGCCGCAGTGTAGCGGACAAGCGGCCGAAATACCCCCGTTACCGCCGTTACCCCCGTTTTGGGCAATGCATCCCGGCCGATGCTTACGCGGGATCGACCAGCGCGGCGACATCCAGCGCGTACATCTGCCGGTTGCCGTCGTGGATCGAGTCAATGCACACGCGCTTGCCATCGCGGCTCCAGCGCGGGTGCAGGTCGCAGCGGTTTTCTTTCTTCAGCGTCGGGCTCGTGTAGAACGAACCGATGTCGTGGCGCACGCCACTGGGCACGTGATACAGAAACAGGACGCGCTCATTGGTCTGCGCGTCGGGGTAGGTATCACTGAGCAGCCAGTCGGGATGCGTGCGGGAGAACGTCATATGGCCGTTCTCGCTCAGGACGTCGGCCCCGATCACCGTGACCTCGCCGTCCGCGCGGTCCTCGTACAGGTGATAGTGGATGCTGCCGGCGTGCGGACCCCAGACGATGATGTGGGTGTCGTCCTTCCACAGCGGATGCGAGATCTGGTACTCCGACTTCTCGTAGTCGAAGGTACCTACCGCATTCGGATCGAAATCCGCCGCCAGTTGCGGCAGCGGGTGGTCCGAGCATTCGAGCAGCCGCATGTCGGTGCCATCGGGGTTCACGGTGATCAACCGATGCAGGAAGCAGGTCTCGTCCTCGACCCGCTCCGTCCAGCGGTGCAGGAACAGCACGCGCGACGACGACGGATTGATTTCGATATGGCTGACCCAGTGGATCGCCTTGTCCATCGATGGGACCGGATGGAAGTTGCGCAGCGTGTCGTAGCTGACGATCAGCCGGGACATGCCGGTCGCAAGGTCCATCACATGGATGCCATCGCTCACGGGGGCCAGATCCAGATGGGGGCGGGCCCGCAGCGAAGCCTCGTCGCTGTAGCCGATGGTCTGGTGCGTGACGTATAGCCTGCGGTAATCGATGCACAGCGCGTAGCGGCTGTCCGGCGCCACCACGTAGACCGGCATCGGCAGCGGGCGCGAAACACCGCTGGCGACGTCATGGATGACCGCGCCGAGGCACGGATAGAAGGCGGATTCGTCGTCGGTGCGGCAGTTGTAGATCAACTGCCTGCCGGGCGCGCCATCGAGCCACTGCAATTGGGCGCCCATCTGCCAGTTCCATGCGGTGGTCTGGCCGACCTTCTGGAAGCGGTCGTCGTCCTGGGTATCGAAGAAGCCGATCTCGGCGATGAGGCCGGGATGCAGGTCCGCGTCGGCCATCGGCACGCGCTGCGCCAGCACGTAGCGGTCGGTGCGATCCCAGGTGCTCTTGTTGTAGTAGCCGAAGAAGTGGTGGAGCTTGCCGTCGCCCAGCCGTCGGCACGGCAGGGGATGGGGTTCGATCTTGTCGTGAAGCATGGTCAGCCGGCTTGATGCGCGTGGATTCGGTATGAGGTTGGCGTTGTGGTTATTGGGCGGTCGATTATTGGGCGGTCAGCCGGGCTTTGGCGATGACCTGATCCCAGCGGGCTTTCTCGCCGGCAATGAATGTCGTGGCGGCGTCGCGGGTGTTGCCAACGGGCGTCATGCCCTGTTCGGCGAGCGCCGAGCGGAATTCCTGCGATGCGACGATCGAGCGGATGTCGGTATTGAGCTTGTCGGCGATCGCGTCGGGCACTTTCGCGCTGACCGCGACAGTGGTCCAGGATGTGGCAACGAAGTTCGGCACGCCGGCCTCGGCGGCCGTTGGCACCTGCGGCAAGGCCGGCAGCCGGGTCTTGCCGGTCACGGCCAGCGCGCGCAACTTGCCCGAGCGGATGTACCCGAGCGTGGTCGGCGGGTTCTCGAACATCATGTCGATCTGCCCGCCCAGCAGGTCGGCGATGGCCGCGGAGCTTCCCTTGTACGGCACATGGGTCAGATGCGCGCCGGTGGTGACCTTGAACAGTTCGCCAATCATGTGCACTGACGATCCGACGCCGGCCGAGCCGAACGTCATGCCATCCGGGCGCTTTGCCGCCGCGTCGACGAGTTGCTTGAGGTTCGTTACCTGGATGCTCGGATTGACCAGAACGACGTGCGGCATCTCCGCGAGCACCGTCACCACCTTCAAGTCCTTCGACGGGTCGTAGTTCAGCTTCGGATACGTGCCATAGGTGGCGTGTAGGCCGATGGAGCCAAGCAGCAGCGTGTAGCCGTCAGGTGCGGCGTCGGCTACCGCCTTGCCGCCGATATGCCCGCCCGCGCCGGGGCGGTTCTCCACGACGACCGGCTGGCCGTACAGCTTGCCAAGCTTGTCCGCCAGCATCCGCGCCTGCAGGTCCGAGCTGCCACCCGCACTGAATGGCACGATCAGGCGCAGTGCGTGGTCGGGGTATGCGGCATGGGCGATGGCCGGCACGACCGTGCCCAGCAGTGCGGCAATGAGGGGCAGGCAACGGGAAAAGCGTGGCATTCGATGTCTCCGGGATGTGCTGTGCGTGTCTACGATGGCAGGAGTGTAGGCGCGGGCAGCCATGCCGGATAATTCAAATTTGCGCGGACCCTATACGCTGCTGATATACACTCGGTGCCCCCCATCGAAGCCCGTCCATATGCCGCGCGCGCCAACTTTTCGTGAAATCGAGGTCTTCCGCGCCGTGATGCTGAGCGGCACCACAACGGCCGCCGCCGTCATGCTGCACACCACGCAGCCGTCGGTGAGCCGGGTGCTGGCGCAGATGCAGACCGGTACCGACCTGAAACTGTTCGATATGGAAAAGGGCAGGCTGCGGCCAACGCCCGAGGCGCAGCGGCTGTTCGAAACCGTACAGGGGCATTTCCAGGGGCTGGCGCGTATCGGCCAGGAGGTCCATCTGCTGCGCCGTTCCGGCACGGGCCTGCTTCGGCTCGGCTGCACGCCGACGCTTGGTCTGGGGCCGATGCCCGGTATCGTGGCGCGCTTTATCGAGCGGCATCCCGATGTATCGGTGGACCTGCAGACCGTCGGCAGCCACCAGCTTGGCGAAGGGCTGCTGCACGGACGATTCGATCTGGTGCTGGCCACGGGGCGGCTCGATCATCCCCAGTTCGATATCCGCGTCATGCACCGGTCACCCGCCGTATGCGTGATGCATCCCGGGCACGCCATGGCATCGCGGCGGCGGATTCGCGCGGCGGACCTGTCAGGCCAGCGGCTGCTGACCCTGAACGCGGACGACGAACTGAGTGTTGCGCTCTGGCAGGCGCTGCACGAAGCCGGGGCGGAACCGGCCGCGACGCTGCAAACCACTTATTCGAGCACGATCTGCCGGCTTGCGGCCGAGGGTGCCGGCATCGGTATTGTCAATCCGTACGCCGCGCGCGTGTTCGGCCAGGCCCTGACGGTGGTGCCGCTGGTGCCGGCGATCGGCGTGGAGGTGCGCCTGGCTCATGCGGGCCATCTGGCCAGTTCGCGGCTGACGGAGGTCTTTGCCAGCCTGGTGGCCGAGGGGCTGGAGGCTTAGGCGCCCTGACGCAGAGAGGGCCGGGCGCGCCTCGGCCATCTTTGCATTCTCTTTCCTGATTCGATCTGCAAACCAGCCGTGAGCGGGTTAACCCCGTTTGCTCTCTCTAGTTTTATAGATAGGATGTCCAACATCCTACTTAACAACATCGGCAATCCGCGAACGCCGAGCAAAGACATTGGAGACAACTGTGGGATCTGGACCGCTTTCCCGCTTCACCGTGCTGGACCTGACGCGCGTGCGTTCGGGTCCGGCTGCCGTGCGCCAGTTTGCTGACTGGGGCGCGAACGTCATCAAGATCGAAGAGCCGGGGCTGGCGCCCGACGACCGGCCCGGTGGCTCGGCGCAGGTGGCCGACTACCAGAACACGCATCGCAACAAGCAGAGCATCACGCTGAACCTCAAGCACCCCGAAGGTCGCGAGCTGTTCCTTGACCTCGTGCGCAAGGCCGACGTGGTGGTGGAGAACTACCGTCCCTCGGTGAAATTCAAGCTCGGCATCGACTACGAGTCGCTGCGCAAGGTGAATCCGCGCATTGTCTACGGCAGCGTCTCCGGCTTCGGCCAGGATGGGCCGTATCACGACCGCCCGGGCCTGGACCAGATCGCGCAGGGCATCTCGGGGATGATGTCCGTGACCGGCGAACCCGGGCGGGGACCGATGCGCGCGGGCATACCGGTTGCCGATCTGACCGCGGGCCTGTTCTGCGCGATCGGCGTGATGGTGGCATTGCTGGAGCGCGAGGTGTCAGGGCAGGGGCAATGGGTACAGACCTCGCTGCTGCAGTCGCAGCTGTGGATGATGGATTTCCAGGCAATGCGCTGGCTGATGAATGGCGAAGTGCCGGGCCAGAGCGGCAACGATCACCCGACCAGCAGCCCGACCGGCGTCTTCCCCACGGCGGACGGTCACATGAACATCGCCGCCATGGGTAACGACATCTTCGCCCGCCTTTGCAATGTGCTGGGCGCACCCGAACTGGTGCAGGACGAGCGGTTCCGGACCGTGCCGCTGCGCGCGCGCCATCGCGCGGCGCTGGGCGCGGAGATTGCCGAACGCACCCGTACCCGCACGACGCAGGAATGGATCGCGCGCATGAACGAGGAAGGCGTGCCGTGTGGCCCGATCCTCAATATGAAGGAAGCATTCGCCGATCCGCAGGTGGAGCATCTGCGCATGAGCCAGCCCATCGATCATCCGACGCTTGGGCCGATTTCGGTTGTAGGCCAGGCGGTGACGCTGAGCCGCACGCCGATGGGGAAACTGGCGCCGGCTCCGGAAAGCGGGGAACACAACCTTGACGTCTATCGCGCCCTGCTTGGTCTGGACGCGGCGAAGGTCGAGGCGCTCGCCGCGCAGGGTGTCATCTGATTGGGCGCTAACATATCCGGCATGAATGTCCCCGACACCGGGGCGCAAGACATGACGGAGATTCAGATGAAGGCCCCATTCGATACCGAAGCCCGCGGATTCACGAGCCTGCGCCGGCCAGACAACCTGCCCGATGAGATCGCGCACCAGATTCGCCAGCGCATTCTCAACGGCTCGCTGGCGCATGGCCAGCGGTTGCCCACGGAACACGAACTGGCCACGGCGTTCGACGTGAGCCGCAACGTCGTGCGGGAGGCCATCGCCCGGCTGAAACTGTCGGGCTACGTGGAAACGCGGCGCGGCACCGGCTCGTTCGTGGCCCACGGTATCGGGCAGCGCAATTTCGAGATCGTCACCGATGAACTGATGGAGAAGGATGCGCTCGAGCATGTCTTCCAGTTGCGGGTCGAGATCGAATCGGGCGCGGCGGCGCTGGCGGCGATGTATCGCACTGATGCGCAACTCGAGGCATTGCGCGTCGCGCTGGCGAAGGTCGACGAATCGGGCGGGGACCTGGAGAAGGGCACGGATAGCGCGCTCGATTTCCACCTTGCCGTGGGTAACGCCACCAACAACCCGTACTTCATCCGGTTGATGGCGCATCTGAGCCATGTATTGCACGACGCCGTGCGCACGCTGCGAACCGGATCGACGGGGACGGCGCGTATCGCGGAAGTCGAAAACGAACACCACGCCATCTTCGATGCCATCGCGGCTGGCGATGCGGAAGCGGCACGCACGGCCATGCGCCGGCATTTGACCAACGGAATCGAACGACACCGGGCCAGACGGCCAAGAAAGGCAACATGAACAGCACACGCATTCTGGAAGGCGAAATTACCGATGCCCTGCTCGTGGAGAAGCGGGGCAACACAGGCTGGATCACCTTCAACGATCCCGGGCGCCACAACGCCGTCTCCTTCGACATGTGGGCGGCGGTGCCCAAGGCGCTGGCAGCATTCGAGCAGGACGACGACATCCGCGCGGTCGTGCTCACCGGCGCTGGCGAACGCGCTTTCGTGAGCGGTGCCAACATTTCCCAGTTCGACAAGCTGCGCTCGGGCGACGAAGCCGTGGCGGCCTACGAGCAGGTTGCAGAGGCCGCGCAACTCGCCCTCTACGACTATGCCAAGCCCACGCTGGCACGCATCAAGGGCTATTGCATTGGCGGCGGGATGAACATCGCGCTGTGCTGCGATATCCGGATCGCATCGGCCGACAGCACCTTCGCGATTCCGGCCGGCAAGCTCGGGCTCGGGTACCGGCTGACCGCTATCCGCAACCTGGTGACCACGGTCGGGGCGGCCAATGCGCTCGAGATCTTCCTGACCGCGAACCGCTACGCGGCTGCCGAAGCCAAGGCCCTCGGACTGATCCATCACGTGACCGATACACCGGATGCGGCGGACCTCGATGCCGCGCTCCAGGTCCGCCTCGACCAGATCGCCGCGAATGCGCCGCTGACGCTGCGCGCCGGCAAACGCATGATCCGCCAGTTGCAGCAGCTTGGTCCGGAAGTCGATATCGCGGCCATGCAGCAACTGGTCATGCAGTGCTTCGCCAGCGACGACTATCGCGAAGGCAAGCGCGCCTTCGCTGAAAAACGCAGCCCGGTTTTCACCGGGAAGTAGCGCGCGTCCCGGGAGACCGGGACGGCCGGGAGACCACCGCTCCCGGCAGTATCGCCGCGCCGGACGTGGCGAACATATAAAACTACAGGAGACTTGTATGAACAAGAGGCCGATTCTTGCCCTCGCAGCGGCGATGATCGTGGGCGGGCTGGGCACGGTGCAGAATGCTGCCGCGCAGTATCCGCAGCAGCCCGTCAAGATCGTCGTGGGCTACGCGGCCGGCGGTACCACGGACATCCTGGCACGGGCCCTGGCCGAGCAACTGGCCGCCGAGCTGAAGCAATCGGTGATCATCGAGAACAGGCCCGGCGCGGCTGGCAATGCCGCAGCCGCGTACGTGCAGCAATCCGCGCCCGATGGCTACACGCTGTTCATGGCGACGGTGTCGAGCCACGGCATCAACCCGGCCCTGTACAAGAAATCGCTTGGCTACGATCCGGTGAACGGATTTGCGCCCATCAGCATGGTGGCATCGATCCCGCTCGTGCTGATCACGACCCCAAACCTGCCGGTGAAATCGGTGCCAGACCTGGTGGCGCTGGCCCGGCAGAAGCCGGGTGAACTGAACTATGCGTCGAGCGGCAACGGATCACCGGTGCACCTGGCAGGCGCCATGTTCGCCCAGGGTGCCGGTGCCAAGCTTGTGCATGTGCCGTATCGCGGCGGCGCGCTTGCCAATACGTCGGTGATTGCCGGCGAGACGCAGATGAGCTTCGCGACGTTGCCTGGTGCGTTGCCTCAGGTCAAGGCCGGCCGGCTGCGGGCCATTGCAGTGACCACCCGGGACCGGTCCGCGCAACTGCCGGATGTTCCCGCCATGCGTGAAGTACCGGGGTATGGCAACTTCGAGATCAATACCTGGAACGCGCTGCTGGCCCCGCGCAATACGCCGCAGCCGATCATCGATTCGCTGAACAAGGCAGTTGGCAAGGCAATGGCCTCGCCAAAGCTGGTGCAGCGCTTCAATGGCGAGGGCGCGACGCCCGTCGCCAGTTCCCCGGCCGATCTCGGGCGGTTTATCCAGGCGGAACTGGCCAAATGGGCGGGTGTCGTGGGTGAACTGAACGTGAAGGTCGACTGACGGCGCCGGGGACAAAGGGGGATAAAGGGGGACATCACCCCCTTTGTCTTCCTCCACCCATCGTTCCTACCCCGATCCCACCCAGAATCAACCCCATCGCCACGATGAGCTGCAGCGAGATGGGTTCGCCGAGCGCGATGGCCGAACACGCCACGCCGAACACCGGCACCCCGAGCAGGCCGAGCGATGTCGTGGCCGCGGGCAAGGTCCGGTTGACGGTGTTCACGGCCCAGTAGGCCAGGGCGATGCCGAAGACTCCGCCGTAGAGCAGCAGTCCGGCCAGCGACGGTTGCCAGTCGACCTGCGGCACGCCGTCCAGCAGCAGCGCCAGCGGTACCAGCAGGCAGGTGGCCAGCAGCGCTTGCCAGAACACCAGTTCGAACGGTGGCGTGACCCATTTGTGGGCGCGGACATACAGAATGCTTATCGCCCAGCAAAGCGCGGCAAGCAGCACCAGACCATTGCCGAGCACCGCGTTCCGGTCGTGCCAGTCGAACGCCAGCGGGTTGAAGATCAGCAGCAGGCCCAGCAGGCCGAGGCCGACGCCGGCAAGGCGTCTGGCGGTCATGGGTTCGCCGAGCATCAGCCACGCGCCGGGCACCACCCACAGCGGCGTGGTGTAGGCGAGCACGGCGGAGCGTCCCGCCGCAACGTACTGCAGTCCGATGCTGGCCAGCACGGAGAACGCCGTCATGTGCAGCACGCCCACGCTCAGGATGACGGGGATGTCGCCCCGCTTGGGCAGCACGAGGCGCTTGCGCAGCAAGCAAATCACCAGCAGCGCGGCGGCGCCCACAGCGGAACGCAGCGCTACCACCCAGATCGGCGGCAGGTACGCCAGCAGGGCCTTGCCGACCGGCCAGTTGATGCCCCACGCCAATGCGATACCGGCCAGTAGCAGCCAGGCCCGCTGCGCATCCGACGCCGGCATCGTGCTGCGGATGCTGCCGGTGGTCACGGCGAGATCGCCTCAGCATCCGTAGCGCTGGCGGATGCCGTCGACGCCCAGGCGCGCACATAGTCAGGCATGCCCGTGGGCGCCGCATCGGTCAGCGGTGCCAGCGGCTGCAGCGCCATGGGCAGCACGCCTGCCCAGACCGGCCGGTCCATGTCGGCCTCGTCGTCCGCCGGACCGCCCGTCCGGATCTTTGCTGCCGCCTCGTCGAGCGGAATGCGCAAGACGGTCGTGGCAGCGAGTTCGCTGGTATCGCCCGGACGTACCTCGTGCGACCGTCCGGGTGCGATGCGTTCGACGAAGGCGTCCAGTGCCGCTGCCTTCGCCGGGCCCTCCACCGCTTCGAAGCACCCGTAGATGACGGCCGACCGGTAGTTCATCGAGTGATGAAACGCTGAACGCGCCAGCACCAGCCCATCCAGATGGGTGATCGTCACGCAGACCTGCGCGCCGGTGGTAGCGAGTTTCAACATGCGGCTGCCGTTGGAGCCGTGAATGTAGAGGTGATCGCCCTCGCGCCAGCATGCGGTCGGGATGCAGTGGACGCCATGTTCGTCCGCAAACGCCAGGTGGCAGACGTAGGCGGCATCGACGATGGCGTGGAGGGTTGCGCGATCGTAATGGCCGCGTCTGGCGACACGGTGGATGCGGGTGCGGGGCGAAGGCGGCTGGGTATCGGTCGCGGTCATTGCGGGGACGTCCTTTGGTTGGGGGATGTGTCTACGATAGGCAAATCGTGGCACCATGCGTAGACCCACAGTCATCAATGTTCATGGAGCCACGATGGATTTCGGCGTGCTGTTGTCGGCGTTCGAGCGTGAAGCCACGCCGTCGGCGTCAGGGCGAATGCCACGGCAATACCAGCTGTATGCCTGCCTGCGGACGGCCATTCTCAGCGGCAAGATCGAGGAGGGCACGCGACTGCTGCCCACGCGCGCGCTGGCCGATGAACTCGGCATGGCGCGCAATTCCGTGCTGTATGCCTACGAGCGTCTTGCCGCCGAAGGTTTCGTCACGGGCAGCCGGCAGGGCACCGTGGTGGCGCGTGTCGGGCTCCAGCAGACCCCGGCGAGCGTGCCCGAGGCGCCGCCGGTGTTGTCGCGGCGCGTGGCGGGCATCGTGCGGCCGGGCGATGGCATGGATGATCCGCTGCCGTTCCTGCCCGGCACGCCAGCTTTGGATGCGTTCCCGCTGGCGCAATGGCGGCGCCATCTCGAACGTGCCTGGCGCAACATCACACCGGCGCAACTCGGCTATATGCCCGTGGCCGGCAACGTGGCGCTGCGACAGGTAATTGCCGAGTACCTGCGTGTTTCGCGCGGCGTGCGCTGCGACGCGTCGCAGGTGTTCATTACCGATGGCACCCAGAATGGACTGGACCTGTGCGCGCGGCTGCTGGCGGACGCCGACGATATCGCCTGGATCGAAAACCCTGGCTATAACGGCGCGCGCAATGCGTTCCAGGCGGCCAATCTGCGGCTGGTGCCAATCCCGGTGGATGCCGATGGGCTTGCGCCACGTCCGCAGGATTGGTCCGAGACACCGCCCAGGCTCATCTACATCACGCCCTCGCACCAATACCCGCTAGGCGCGGTGATGAGCCTGGAGCGGCGACTGGCGCTGGTGGCCCAGGCACGTGCCGCTGGCGCGTGGATCGTTGAGGACGACTATGACAGCGAGTTCCGGCACCAGGGCACGCCGCTTTCGGCGGTGCAAGGCCTGGCCGAGGATGCGCCGGTGATCTACCTTGGCACCTTCAGCAAGGTGTTGTTCCCGGCGCTGCGGATCGGTTTCATGGTGGTTCCGCCGGCATTGGCGCCGGTGATCCACCGCACGGCCGGCGCGCTCATGCTGCGCGGACGGGTGGCCGAGCAACTCGCGCTGGCATCGTTTATCGATGCAGGGCATTTCACGCGCCACCTCAGGCGGATGCGGCAACTCTACGCCGCACGGCGTGCCGCGCTGCACGATGCGATGACGCGCCATCTGCACGGGCTGGTGACGGTTTCGGGAGGCGCGGGCGGCATGCACCTTTCCGCCCGACTGGACGTGCCGGTGGCCGATACCGAAGTCAGCCGCATCGGCCGCGCACAAGGGCTGGTGCTGCGCCCGTTGTCGAGGTTCTGTCTGCCGGGCTCGGCACCGCACTACAACGGCCTGGTGCTCGGCTACGGGGGCGTGCCGGCGGAGCGAATGGATGGTCTGGCCCGCCAGATCCGGGAGGTCATCGAAAGGGCCTTGCTGGAGGCATAGGAGGCGTAGAAAGCGCGGTGAGCCCCGGTCCGCGCGTTTCCACAGTCTTACTTCCGGGCGTCCGGGTGTTCAGCGGTCCTGGCGGGGGAGTCGTCACGCACCAGGACAACGGGGACCGGGCAATCGCGTGCCAGGCTTTCGGCGACGCTGCCAAGCAGCATGCGCTTCAAGCCGTGCCGGCCATGCGTGCCGATGACGACGATATCGGCGCTGCACGTTCGCGCATAGCCGTTGACGCGGTCCGCGATGTTGCCCATCGTCGCCAGATCGTCGATCAGGGTTTCGTGATGCTCGAGCCCGGCAGCCCCGGCGATCTCGCCAGCTTCCTTGAGAAGCGATTCGCCGGCTGCCGTCAACTGTGGGCGTAGCTCGGTGAAATCGCCATAGCCGAAGTCGTACTGCAGGAAGCTGTAGTCGATGACGTGCAGGATCTCGAGCTTTGCGTGAAACGCGCTGGCAAGGCCGACGGCTTCGTTCAGGGCGCGACGTGCGCAGGGGCTATCGTCGACGGCGACAAGAATGTGCTGGTGCATGATGAGCGTCCTTGCGATCAGTGGGAATTCAGGGGGTTACCGTTGCCGGTGTTGCCGTGCCGTGCTCGCCATGGCGAGCAGCAGGTTGCGTAGTTCCATGATCTCGAGCGTCTTGTCTAAGCAGTGGGCCACGCCAGCCATCAGGCACGCGCGGCGCATCTGGGGTGTGCCCTCGTTGGCCAGCACGATCAGCGTGCTGGCCGGCAAGGCGATCGCGAGCGCGCGAATTCGCGGCAGAGGTGTGTTCTCCGTGGCGTTCAGGCCGATCAGCACGACGTCCGGCTGGAGGTCTACCAGTTCCGTTTGATGGGCTTGCGCATCGTGTCCGGCGCCGGCCACACGCAGGCCGTCCAGGGACGCCAGCAGGCGCAACTGCCTGCGCCTGACGGACGGCGTTCTTTCGACCAGATACACAGTCAGTCGGTCGGTGTTGGTACGCGAAATCATAGGGCGAGTATCGCGTCCGCCTATCGCTCGCGAAAGCAGGGAGCACTGAGAGTGTCGTCAGTCGTGTCGCGTGGATTGTCAGGTTTTTCTGACGGAGCAGGCTGCATGCATGCGTGCGTAACGGGTGGATAGCGCCCCTTCATGCCTCCGCGATGCCTGTCAGGCAGTCGCGGCGCTGGCAATATGTCACCAGCGTCACCGGATACCGCCGTCATTCTTGATCCGGGAGCAGATGGATACGCACGTCGAGGCATATCTTGAAAAAATGCCCCCTGGGCATTTTGCTTCTCACACCCTACAAGGAGCCCCTCCATGAATGCACTGACTTCCGCACAATTTGCCACCTTGGCCGCAATGCTCGACGTAGAAGAAGCCCGCGCGCGTGCCGCACTGGGTACCGGCGCCACGCCGCGAGCGCCGCTGGAGCGGCAGGACCCGGGCGACAAAACGGACGTCGCGGATCGGGAAATCGGTCAGCGGCAGGCCGATGCGATGCGCGAGCATTACCGCGTGGAACTGGAAGACATCGCGGCCGCGCGCGGCAGGATGACGCTCGGCTCCTATGCGATCTGCCGCGAGTGCGAGGAGCCGATTCCATTCGAGCGACTGCAGGCATACCCAACGGCCAAACGGTGCACGGCCTGCCAACGTGAGCACGAGCAGAAGCGTGGCGGCAGGTCCTGACCACGCAAGGATGAGGGATTTTCCTGGGGGGACGGTGGCCGATGCATGGATTCAGATAGCGTGCTACCCGATGGCGATCGAGTAGCACCCATCCAAGACCGAAACCGAGACCAAGACAAAAACCAAGACCCGATGATTACCCCCGCAACTCCCGTCGCAAGATCTTCCCGGTAACGGTCTTGGGAAGCTCGTCCATGATCATCACCACGCGGGGATACTTGTACGCCGCCATCCGGGCCTTGCAGTACTCCGCCAGTTCTTCCGGCGTGGCGTTCGTCCCGGGCTTGAGGCTGACCACGGCTTTCACCGTCTCGCCACGGTAGGCATCGGGTACGCCAACCACGGCGGCCTCCCGCACGGCGGGATGGGTGTACAGCACGTCCTCCACCTCGCGTGGCCAGACCTTGTAGCCGCTGGCGTTGATCATGTCCTTCTTGCGGTCCACGAGGTAGAACCAGCCGCGTTCGTCCATGAACCCGACATCCCCCGTGCGGAAGTAACCATCGACGATGGCCTTGGCGCTCTCCTGCGGCTTGTTCCAGTATCCCGGCACGATCATCGGCCCACGCGAAATGATCTCGCCGACTTCGCCAACCGCCATCGGCTTGCCTTCGTCGTCGCCAATATAGGACTCGACGTTGTAGGCCGGCACGCCCACGGCAAGGGTGCCGGAGGCCGGGTCCACAGGCGCGTCGACCCCGCGCGGCACCACGTGCGTTGGCGAGTTGGTCTCGGTCAGGCCATAGCCGTTGTGGATGTAGTGACCGAAGCGTTCGCGAAAGGCCTCCACCACGCTGGGCGGAATCGGCGCGCCGCCGGAGTAGATCTTGGTCAGCGACGCGAAGCAATCGCGCGTGGCGTTCGGGTGGTTCATCAGCGCGATGAACACGGTGATGGCGCCGATGGTGAAGGCGGGGCGATGTTCGCGCAGCGTGTCGAGCATCACGCCCGGTTCGAAGCGACAGGCCAGCACCAGCGGAGCGGCGCACATGAAGGCGGCGCCGATATGGCCGATCAGCCCGGTGATATGAAACAGGGGCGCGACGCCGAGGATGGGTTCGCCTTCGCCCAGCGTGATCCAGTCGCGGTAGACCTGGGCGTTGAAGGCTACGTTGCCGTGGGTGTTCATCGCGCCCTTGGGCACGCCGGTGGTGCCGGAGGTGTACACCAGCATGGCGATGTCGTTCGGCCCCAGCGTCACTGGCGGAGGATGGCGGCCGGCGTTGGCTGCGATCACTGCCGACAGGGATTCCGCGCCCGGTGTCTCCTGTCGGCTCGTATTGGCGAACAGCCGTGGGTCGTGGCGCCGTTGGTACTCCAGTTCGGATGTCGTCATCACCAGAGGCAGCACGCCGTTTTCCGCATTGGCTTCTTCGGCAAGCAGCGGGCGGACGATATCGACGTACAGGGTCTCGGAGCAAACCAGCAGGCGAGCGCCCGAATCCGCCAGGATCACGCGCAGTTCGCGCGCGCGGTTCATCGGGTTGACGGGTACGGCAATGGCGCCCAGCTTCCACGCCGCCACCAGAGCGATGACGAACTGCGGGATGTTCTGCAGGTAAATGGCCACGCGTTCTCCGCGCGTGATGCCGCGGTCTTGCCACGCGCAGGCGAGCGCGTCGGATTGCGTGTCGAGCTCAGCGTAGCTCAGGCTGCCGTCGAAGTAGAGAATGGCTGGCAGCGACGGCGCGCGCGCTACCGCGGCACGGAACAGGCTCAGCGCGTCGGTGAACTCGGGCGTGATCGCGTGGGGCTTGCCCGGCTCGTAGCTCGACAGCCAGGGCTTGCGGTCATAGGGCGTCATGGTGTCTCCGGAAAGTGGAACGGCGGCACACCATGCGTGCCGCCGCGCGTGGCAGGGTGCGTCCGCGGTCATCAAGCAGGCGGACGCATGGGTGGAAGAACCCCTGCCTCCGCCTACTTGATGACGACCGGATTGACCGGTGCTCCGCTACCGTTCACGACCTTCAGCGGCGCGGCGGTGTAGAGGAAGCTCCACTGACCGTCGTCGGCGCAATCCGTGGCCAGTGGGTCAAGCTGCGCGATTTCCGTCAGCGTCACGCCGAGGTTGCGCATCAACGCATTGTGCAGTGGCAGCGCCACGCCAGAGACCGGATCCACCGTGACCTCGTTGGCGATGGTGTCGGTGACCAGATTCGGGATCTCCATCTTGTGGAACCACTCCACCAGTTCGGGGCTGTAGGTCAGACCCGGCTCGATGAAATTCTTGTAGAACTCAGCCTGATCGCGCTCGTAGAAGGAACCGATCCAGCCGGTGCGGATGATGACGATGTCATGCTTCTCGATACGCACGCCCTGCATTTCGGCTGCTGCCAGCAGGTCGAGGTGGGTGAAGGTCTCACCGGGATCGAGCACGGCCTTGCCGCGATGGCGCGCCATGTCGATCAGCACGCCACGACCGACGATGCCGCGTTCGGCGATGGGCAGCACGCTGGCTTTTTCCATGCCGCCGATGGTCGACTTGGCGTCATAGCCGTTCCAGAGTTGGTCGCCGTACCAGACATGGCCGAGGGCATCGTACTGGGTGGAGCCTTGCAGGTACATGATCATCATGTCGTCCGCGTACTCGCCTTGACCCGGGAAGATTGGCGCCTTGCCACACAGGTAGTGGCCCTTGTCCATCACGTTCAGACGACGTGCCTGCGAGCGGCCGGGCCAGACCGGATCCCCCTTCGGGTTGCCCATCTGGATCTGCAGCGTGAAGGTCTTGCCCGAGCGTACGGCTGCCACGCCGCGCAGCACTTCCGCCTGGGTCAGGTAGTTGAGCGAGCCGACTTCGTCGTCAGGTCCCCATTTGCCCCAGTTTTTCGGCGCGTCGCGCAGTAGTTCGGCCACGTGCGGAACGTTCTTCGATTCCATGCATTGTCTCCTTCCGGTTGCACTTCGAGGTCGACCCGGATGCAAGCGTCATGACGATGGCTCATGGCGCGGATGCACCAAGCGAATAAAACTGAACGGTCATGCTTTTTTTGTGAGAGCAGTCTAGTGCACGGCGCGCAGGCAGGCCAAGGGAGGAATTTGATCCTGTCGAATAGGGATAGTGGCTGCCCCCGGTTTGCGCGGTCAGGCGGGCGATGAGACGTCAGATCCGGAGCAATCCCTAGTTGACGGTATTTTTCATGGGGATAAAATCTGTTTCACAAACATGAAAATAGAGTCTGGCCGGCGTGGACTGTGCTCGGCCGGGCTCGAAGTTGGAGACAGCCCACCCATGACCGCATCACCCGTCTACTTCGTCCGCACCGAGGACGTCGCCGGATATCACCCCGCCAATCACGTCGGCACACTGAATCGCCGCATCATCGGCCGCGAAAACGTCGGCGCCACGCAGCTTGAAGTCATCCACGGCACCATCGAACGGGGGAAGGGCGCATTGCCCCATGCGCATCCCGGTATCGAGCAGGTCTGTTACGTCCTGGAAGGGCGCGCGCGCGCCGAGGTCAATGGCCACGCGCAGGAGCTTGGTCCCGGCGACTGCTGCTTCTTTCCGGCCGACGCGATGCACGTCTTCACGGTGATCAGCGACGAACCGGTCAAGCTGCTCGTCGTCTATGCCCCGCCGTATGAGGAGTCGCCCGATCGCGTGATCCGGCCCAAGTGAACACACAGTACGCATCGAAGCGTGGCGGCGCCCGCCGCCGACAAGAAAACCGAGGAGACAACATGCCCAATTTCCGCATGCGGCGCACGCTGGCCGCCGCCATCCTGGCGTTACCCGCTGCCGCGATTTCGCTGCCGGCGAGCGCCAATGATGCCTATCCAAGCCGGCCGATCCGCCTGGTCGTGCCATTTGCGGCGGGAAGCGGTACCGATGCGGTCGCGCGCATCACGGCAAAGGAGTTGGGCGATGCGTTGAATCAAAACGTGATCGTCGACAATCGTCCGGGGGCGAACGGCTCGATCGCGGCGGAAATCGTCGCGCAGGCCGCTCCCGACGGCTATACGCTGTTCATGACGACGAACACGACGCATTCGGCCAACCCTTCGCTGATGAAGAAGCTGCCGTACGACCCGATCAAGGATTTCACGCCGGTCGCGCGCATGGGCAACCTGCCGTTCATGCTGGTCATCAATCCGAAGTTGCCGGTCAAGACCGTCGGGGAGCTGATTGCCTATGCGAAGTCGCATCCGGACATGTCATATGCCAGCGGCAACAGCACCGGCATCGTGTCGGGCGCCACGCTGGCCCGTATGGCTCATGTCGATCTGCTGCACGTGCCATACAAGAGCACCCCGCCGGCCATGACCGACGTGATCGCGGGTCAGGTGCCGATGATGTTCGTTGACGTGGCCGCTGGCATCGCCAACGTCAAGGCGGGCCGGATGCGGGCGCTGGCGGTGACCACGGCGCAGCGCAGCCGGCTGTTGCCGGACCTGCCTCCGATCGGGGATACACCCGAGTTGAAGGGGTTCGATATCACCTCGTGGAATGGCGTCTTCGCGCCGGCAAAGACGCCGCAGCCGATCGTCGACCGGTTGAACCGCGAGCTATCGAAGATCGCCGCGAGCAAGGAAGTGGCCCCCAAGTTTGAAGCGCTTGGTTTTGAAGCCTTCGGGCAGACGCCACAGCAGTTCGCGGGCTTTGTGGGCAGCGAACTGGTGAAGTGGAACAAGCTGGTGAAGGACGCCGGCATCCAGCCGGAATAAGAGGACACATAGATGAACTTCGAAAGGACACCTGAGCAGAACGCGATCGTCGAGGCCGTGACGCAGCTTTGCAGCGATTTTGGACCCGAGTACTGGGCTGAACTCGACCGCGAGCACAAGTTTCCCGAGGCTTTCCATCGGGCGATGGCCGATGCAGGCTGGCTGGGCATCGCCATGCCCGAACGGTTCGGCGGCGCGGGGCTGGGGATCACCGAAGCGGCGCTGATCATGCAGACGGTCTCGGCGTCGGGCGCAGGCTTCTCCGGGGCCTCGTCGATCCATATGAACGTGTTCGGCCTGAATCCGGTGGTGGTGTTCGGCACCGAGGTCCAGCAGGCCGCCGCGTTGCCGCCGCTGATCGCGGGGCACGACAAGGCATGTTTTGCCGTGACCGAGCCTGACGCCGGGCTGGATACCACGCACCTGAAGACGCAGGCCGTGCGCACCGCCGATGGCAGCGCCTATCGCGTGGACGGCCGCAAGATCTGGATTTCGACGGCGCAGGTGGCATCGCGCATGCTGCTGCTGGCGCGTACCACGCCGCTAGATGCGGTGGCCAAGCCGACCCAGGGTTTGAGCCTGTTCTACACGACGCTGGACCGGAACCACATCGAGGTACGCGAGATCGACAAGATGGGGCGGGGCGCGGTCGATTCGAACATGCTGTTCATCGACGGCCTGATGGTGCCCGCGGAGGATCGTATCGGTGAGGAGGGTCGTGGCTTTGAGTACATCCTGCATGGCCTGAACCCCGAACGCATTCTGATTGCCGCGGAATCGGTAGGCCTGGGCCGCGCCGCGCTGGAGGCGGCCACGCGCTACGCACGAGAGCGCACGGTGTTCGGGCGGCCGATCGGCCAGAACCAGGGGATCCAGCATCCGCTGGCCCAGGCGTGGATGGCGCTGGAAGCGGCCGACATGATGGTGTGGAAGGCCGCCTGGCTCTACGACAACGGAAAGCCGTGCGGCGCCGAGGCGAATGCGGCGAAGTACCTGGCCGCCGAGGCCGCGCACCAGGCCTGTCAGACCGCTGTGCTGACGCTGGGTGGCATGGGCTATGCCCGGGAATACCACGTCGAGCGCTATCTGCGCGAATCCTATATCCCGCGTATCGCACCGGTCAGCGCGCAGCTGATCATGTGCCATATCGCCGAGCGGGTGCTGGGATTGCCGAAGTCCTACTGAGCTTGAGACCAAGGCCGAGAATCAGGCGGACGGAGAAATGAAGAAGCCCTGGTGCGCGACGCACCAGGGCTTGGCGATGGTGTGACTCCCACGTACCGCATCATGCCGCCCGTCGCATCAACCCGCAGTGCCATGCCGCGATGACGATGTATTGCCATCGCCGATGGCTGCCGCAAGCGGAGAACAGCAACTGGCGCCATGGTGCGGCGCGTGGCGGCATCTCCATCCCATCTACGGACGATGCCGCGCCGTCCTGACCGACCCTGCCCGCCGACCAGGAAGCGGAAACCTCCATCACGCATCAAGCATAGGTGCGGGCCGGCCGCTCACCATTCGGGCGCGTGCTGAAAGCGATGTAGGTGTTTGTCGGACGGTTGGATGGTCGGCCTGCTCCTGTCTCGACACGGCAGGCACCGCGCGCCGGGTCACGGGTCACGAACGACGCAGGCGCTTGATCAGCGACGAGGTGTCGTCTCGCGAGCTTCCCATTTGCTGCAGGTCTGCATAGAACTGGTCGACCAGCGATGTGACCGGCAGCGTGGCGCCATTGCGGCGGGCTTCGTCCAGGCACAGGCCCAGGTCCTTGCGCATCCAGTCCACGGCGAAACCGAAGTCGAACTTGTTCTGGAGCATCGTCGGGCCACGGTTTTCCATCTGCCACGATGACGCCGCGCCCTTGCTGATGACGTCGAGCACCACGCGCATGTCCAGCCCGGCGTGCTCGCCAAACGCGATGGCTTCGGAAAGCGCCTGCAGCAGCCCGGCGACGCTGATCTGGTTGACCATCTTGGCCAACTGGCCGGCCCCGCTCTCTCCGATGCGGGTGACGGCGCGGGCATAGGCGGCGATGACGGGCTCGGCGCGCTGGAATGCTTCCGGGTCGCCCCCGCACATGATGGTCAGGATGCCTTGTTCGGCGCCAGCCTGTCCGCCCGAAACTGGTGCATCGACGAAATGGCAGCCGCGCTCGCGTGCGGCCGCGTGCAGTTCGCGGGCTACGCTGGCGCTAGCAGTGGTGTGGTCGACGAAGATAGTGCCTGGCGCCGCGTGCTGGAACGCGCCATCTGGCCCCGTCATGACCGCGCGCAGGTCATCGTCATTGCCAACACAGGCACAAACGATGTCACAGCCGACTGCGGCCAGCGCCGGCGTCGCCGCCTGTTTGCCACCATGCTTGCCAAAGGCCTGGACCCAGCGCTGCGCCTTGGCTGCAGTACGGTTGTAAACGGTGACGTCATGGCCCTTGGCGGCCAGATGGCCGGCCATGGGGTAGCCCATGACGCCGAGCCCGAGGAATGCAACCCGCATGACTTTGCTCCGTGACTTCGAAGAGAGGCAAGAGTATAGGTCGTTTGCGGGCAGTGGCGGTCGATGTCAGAATGCCGCCACCTCGAAGTCATCGCCCCGTTCGAAGTCATCGCCCCCACCATGTTTCCCGCCAGTTACGACGCGTTACTCGTCCTGTTTTCGGTCATTGTTGCCGTTCTCGCTTCCTATACCGCGCTGGACATGGCAGGGCGCATCTCCACCGCGAGCGGCCGCTATGCGCGGCTGTGGCTGGCCGGCGGGGCAGTGGCCATGGGGCTTGGCATCTGGTCGATGCACTTCCTGGGCATGTTGTCGTTTAGCCTGCCGATTCCGCTGGGCTACGACCCCGCCATCACGGCTGTCTCGCTGCTGATCGCCATTGTTGCCTCGGCATTCGCGCTGCGGCTCGTCTGCCTGGAGCATCTGCCGCGCAGGCGACTGGCGCTTGGCGCGCTGGTGCTCGGCGGGGCCGTGGCCAGCATGCACTACACGGGCATGGCGGCATTGCGCATGCAACCGGGCATTCAGTACGACCCGTGGTTGTTTCTATTGTCGATCCTGATCGCCGTGGGGGCATCCGGGGCAGCGCTCTGGATTGCCTTCCGATTGCGGCGGCACATGCCGCGCGTGCATCAACTGCGCTTTGGGGCGGCACTGGTGATGGGCGGCGCCGTCGCGGCGATGCACTACACCGGCATGGCTGCGGCGAGGTTTCCTATCGGCAGTGTGTGTGGCGCAGCGGGCGGCGGGCTGCAGGGCAATACGCTGGCGCTGCCCATTCTCGTGATCACGATCTGCGTCCTGGCCGTGGCGCTGATTACGTCGGTGCTCGACATGCGCCTGGAAATGCGCACGGCGGTGCTGGCCGACGCGCTGGGCGTCGCGAACGAAGAGCTGGAATTCCTGGCGCTACACGACAAGCTCACCCATCTGCCGAACCGCGTGCTGCTGGAAGACCGTTTCACGCTGGCGATTCAGGCAGCGGCCCGGCACCATGGCCGTTTTGCCGTGCTTTTCGTCGATCTGGATGGATTCAAGGGCGTCAACGATACCTACGGTCACCAGGTCGGCGACGGGCTGTTGGTGGAGATGCGGGCATCGGTCTCGTCGGAAGATACGATCGCGCGTGTCGGTGGCGATGAGTTCGTGCTGCTGGTGCACGTCGACGAACCTGAGGATGCGGGTGTCGTCGCCGGGAAGCTGATCGACGTGCTGCGAGAGCCCGCAAATGTGGCAGGCCACATGTTGCACGTCTCAGGCAGCATCGGCATCGCGATCTACCCGGTTGACGGACAGGATCAGGACGCGTTGATGACCAATGCCGACGCCGCGATGTACCACGCGAAGGCATCAGGCCGGAACGCAAGCTACTTCTTCGAGCGGTCGATGAACCATCAGGCGCGGGCGCAGCAGATGCTGATCCAGGACTTGCGCGCGGCCCTGAGAAACGGCCAATTGCAGTTGCACTATCAGCCGAAGTTTTCGGCTGCTGACAATGTGCTGGTAGGCGCCGAGGCGCTGCTGCGCTGGAATCATCCCGTGCAGGGCCTGCTGATGCCGGACCAGTTCATCACGCTGGCAGAGAAGACCGGGGCGATCGTGCCGATCGGGACGTGGGTACTCAACGAGGCGTGCCGGCAATTGGCGTTATGGCACGACATGGGGCACGCGCACTGGTCGATGGCGGTCAACCTTTCCGCGCTGCAGTTCTGCCATGCGGGCATGGTCGAGTCGGTAGCCGAGGCGTTAGCGCGGCATAAGGTCGAGCCAAGACGATTGACGCTCGAGATTACGGAAACCACAGCCATGCGCGATGTGGAGACCACGCTCGCGATCATGACCCAGCTCGACGAGATGGGCGTGCGGATTGCGATCGATGATTTCGGTACTGGATATTCAAGCCTGCTGCATCTGAAGCGCATCCCAGCGAGCGAATTGAAGATCGACCGGGGATTCGTGCGCGATCTCGCGGAAGACAGCGAGGATGCCGCGATCGTATCGGCCATCGTGGCGCTGGGCCGAACGCTGAATTTGCAGGTAGTGGCTGAGGGCGTGGAAACGACCGCTCAGCGGTCGTTCCTGGCAGGTCTGGGGTGTGATGCGTTGCAGGGCTATCTACTTGGCAGGCCGATGCCTGCAGCGCAATTCACGGAACTGGCGATGGCCGATGTGGATGCGTGAGCGTGTCATGACGCGTCACGCATCGAGCGACATCCTGTATCAGGCCCCGTCGGTGAACACGTCGCGCTTGCCGGTTGCGCTGAAGCCGCCGTCTGTGTACGGGCTGCGCGGATCGTGGATGGCGCGACCACCATCGGTGTACGGATCGCGTGTGCCGGTGCGCTCGACCAGGCCATCGCGATTGGTGACGCGCGCGCCGTCGGTGAACGGATCCGCGCTGCGCGGCGCGGCATTGGCCAATCCTGCGGCGCCGGCGAGGGTGGCGGTCAGGGCGGTGTAGAGCAGAGCTTGTTTGATGGTTCGCATCTTGGAATCCTCTTCGTGATAATGGTTACTGGTTGTTCACGGCTTGCTGGAGAGTCTGATCGGTCGTTGCGCGACCTTGGAATGCAGTCTAGAGAGCGGGTCCCGACGCGAACATGACCCTTGAATGACATTGATGTCATTTGTCCGAGGCAATGCGATACGATTGCGGGACAGGATGCCGACCGGACAATGAATTCGGCCTTGGCGACAAATCCACGCCAAACAACCTGTAGAATCTCAATCTGGTTCGCAATGCACGCTGCGCGGGCCGTCCCCCAAGAATTTCCTTTCTCCAGCCTGTCCAGCCATGTCGACAGGCGCGCACGATGAGTCATGTCCGAGTCTGAGTCAGCCAAACAAGCCGCGGTGGTGTGGGTCCACGAACAGATGGAGCGTCATGGCCTGACGTTCGAAGACCTGGTCGAGGCAGGCTGTTTTGCCGATGCGCATATCGAAGTTGCCGATCAGGCCGACGCCGTTGCGAAAGCCGCAACGCCGACGCCAGTAGTGCCGCCGCGTGTGATGTACCGCAACGCCATGGGGCAAACCTGGGACGGTAATGGGGAATACCCTGATTGGCTGCAACGCGCGGTCAATGCCGGGCAGTCGATCGACTTCTATCGCGTCGAGTAGCAGTGCGATACCTCACCGGGCGCATGGGCGCCTGGTGTATCGGCATCATTGGCTGGCCGGATGCGTCAGCAACGCTCGGCAGTCAGGTTCGGCAGGGATGTGAAGGCGGTAATGGCCATCGGCTGCGCATGACGCTGGTACTGCATCGCCGCGGGTGGTAATTCCTGCAACAGCATCGCATTGCTGGCGGCGGCGCCCGGTTGCTTGCCGGGGTGATTCGGCGCATCAACGGCGGGTCGCGCATCCTGCCAGACTGGCAGGTCATCCTCCAGCCCTCGCGCGAGGCCCATCTGGCCCATCTGGCCTATCTCGCATTGGGCCTGCGTTCCATTGAGGCCATTCAACTGGCCAATCTCCGCTTCCGCTTCGATCTTGATTGCCGCATGCCGCTCGGGCATCGACAGGCCGATTGCTTCCGTCAATTCGCAGGCCGCCATATCAGCCGCAGCCGCGCCCTGGACAGGCAGCGCGAGTGAGGCAAGGCACAACAGGAGACCGGAGAACGGGCGTTTCATCGAGGAAATTGGGAACTTGCGGGGGCTCAAACTGCCCGTGTTAAGCAGTTGCAGCATTGTACTGCCTCTAACGGTTGCAAAATGGCTATATCAAGATGACATTCGTGCAATGTTCGCCAATTCGTGGCAAAGCTCCGCTAGTGTCTCGGTCTATATCCAGAACCTCGAATAATGGGCCGGTACCAAGCCGGCTTGGAAGTGAACCAACATGCGCATCCTGATTGTCGAAGACGAGCCGAAGGCCGGTGATTATCTGCTCAAGGGACTCACCGAGTCGGGCTTCGTGGCCGATCTGGCCCGCGACGGCGTGGATGGGCTGGCCCACGCACGCGAGCAGCACTATGACCTGATCGTGCTCGACGTGATGCTGCCCGGCATGGATGGCTGGCAGGTATTGCGCGAACTGCGCCGGGACAAGGACACGCCCGTGCTGTGCCTGACCGCGCGTGACGAATTGTCCGATCGGCTCAAGGGGCTGGAACTGGGCGCAGACGACTACATGGTCAAGCCGTTCGCGTTTGCCGAACTGGTGGCGCGTATCCGGACGATCCTGCGGCGTGGCCCGCTGCGCGAGAGCGAATTCATCGAGGTGGCCGACCTGCAGATCGACACCATCCGCCGCCGCGTGACCCGCGCGGGGCAGAAAATCGACCTCACCTCGAAGGAGTTCGCGCTGCTGCAATTGCTGGCGCGGCGCCGTGGCGAAGTATTGTCACGCTCGCTGATTGCGTCGCAGGTCTGGGATATGAACTTCGACAGCAACACCAACGTCGTGGACGTGTCGATCCGACGCCTGCGTGCGAAGGTGGATGACCCGTTCCCGAACAAGCTGATCCATACCCGCCGCGGCATGGGCTACGTACTCGACGAGTTCGACGAGGCATGATGCGGTTGCTGTCGAAGCTGCAGGCCGCCATGCCGGCATCGCTGACCACGCGGCTGGCGCTGGCCTATGGGCTGACCACGGCGGCGGTGCTGGTTGGCGTGGCAACGTATCTGTCGAGTTCGCTGGGCAACCAGTTGCAGGCGCGCGATGAAGGCGAGCTGGTAGGCGAGGTGCTGCTGGTGCGCCATCTGCTGCGTGAAGTTGGCAGTGAGGCCGAAATTCGCGCGGACACACACCGATTTGCCGATATCGCCATGGGGCACGAAGGGCTGGTGCTCGTGGTCCGCACGTTGGGCGGCGATCCGCTGGTCACGCTCAACCCGCGCAATGAACGGGTTCCAGATCTGCGCGTGCTGCCGCTCGCCACGGCGCCCGATACGACCCAATTGCAGACCTGGTATCCACGCAACGGCGTGCCGTCACGCGGCATCGTTGCATTGGGCCAGATTGGCGACTCCGGCCAGACTGTGGAAATCGTCGTGCTCAGCGACGCGGGCTATCGCGTGGCGCTGATGCGCGAGTATCACAGCCGGTTGCTCGTGGCGGTGCTGTGCGGTGCGATCGTGGCGGCGGCCCTCGGTTTCCTGCTGGCACGGCGCGGCTTGCGGCCATTGCGGCGGATGGCGAGCGATGCGGCGGCCGTGACCACGAGCCGACTGGCGACGCGCCTCGACGTAGGCAGCGCACCGGAGGAACTACGCGATCTGGCGGGCGCATTCAACGGTATGCTCGCGCGCCTGCAGGACAGTTTCACGCGGCTTTCCACGTTCTCGGCCGATCTGGCGCACGACTTCCGCACGCCGATCAGTAACCTCGTGGGCCAGACGCAGGTCACGCTGGCCCAGCGACGCACGGCGGCGGAGTATGAATCGTTGCTCGAGTCGAATCTCGAGGAGTACGAGCGGTTGTCGCGCATGATCGAAAACATGCTGTTCCTGGCGCGCGCCGACAACGCACAGGTTGCACTCGGGGCGCGTCCGCTCGATGCGCGGGCGGAACTGGACAAGGTGGCGGAGTATTTCGAAGCTGTGGCCGCCGACCGCGACCTGATGCTGTCCGTCGCCGGCGCGGCCACGGTGACTGCGGACCAGCCGTTGCTGCGGCGCGCCATCATCAATCTGCTGGACAACGCGCTGCGTCACGCGCCCGCGGGCAGCACGGTGCAATTGGCCGTGTCACGTGGACAGCCGGGCCATACCGCCATCAGCGTGGTAAACGGCGGCCCCGGGATCGCGCCGGAAGCGCTGCCGCACCTTTTCGCACGCTTCTATCGCGGCGATCCGTCACGTCGCGACTCGGCCAAATCCACCGGTCTCGGCCTTGCCATTGTCGACACCATCATGCGGCTGCATGGCGGCAGCGTGTCCGTGCGCAGCGTGGACGGACAGACCACGTTTGAACTCGACTTTCCTGACAAGGCTGTCAGTAGGGCAGGCGCATAATAGTCGGCTCGCGGGCTATGCCCGCTCCACGTAAGGAGACCGACATGCAGGTGCAACCGTATCTCGATTTTGGCGGCCGTTTTGACGAGGCAATGGCGTTCTACGGCAAGGTGATGGGCGCCAAAGTGACGTTTATGATGCGCTACAAGGACGCGCCCGAAGGGCAGCCCAAGCCATCGCCCGCCTGGGCCGAGAAAGTCATGCACGCGAATATCCAGGTGGGAGACAGCCAGTTCATGGCATCGGACGGCCGGGAGGGGCAGACCCCCGCGTTCTCCGGCTTCATGATGTCGGTGGGCGATGTACCAAATGCAGAGGGTCAGCGGATATTCAATGCGCTGGCCGAAGGTGGTCAGGTGTTCATGCCTTACCAGAAGACATTCTGGGCCGAGGGGTTCGGGATGCTCGTCGACCGGTTCGGCATGACGTGGATGGTCAACTGCGAACACTGACGCACTGACGCACTGACGTATTGCGGGTGAGCGGCCAGCCCGTCGTCACCCGCCTCTTTCCGCTTCTTTCCTTTTCCCCCCGTTTTTCTCCTGCCCCCCTCTCCCGCGTTTGCGGAAGAGGGGGCAGTCATGTCAGCGGCTCGCCAATCGCCCGTGGGCCCAGCGATACAGCACCGGTAGCACCAGCAGCGTCAGCGCGGTGGATGACAGTATCCCGCCGATCACGACCGTGGCCAATGGCCGCTGCACCTCTGCGCCGGTGCCCGTAGCAATCGCCATCGGCACGAATCCGAGCGATGCCACGAGCGCCGTCATCAGCACAGGGCGCAGCCGCGTCAGCGCGCCGTTGAACACGGCATCGTCGAGCGATCGGCCCTCCTCACGCAGCGAGCGGATAAACGAGAGCATGACCAGTCCGTTGAGCACCGCCACACCCGAGAGCGCAATGAAGCCTACCGCTGCGGAGATCGACAACGGAATACCGCGCATCCACAAGGCCAGGACGCCACCGGTCAATGCAAACGGAATCCCGGTGAAGACGATCAACCCGTCGCGCACATTGCCGAACATGGCAAACAGCAGTACGAACACCATCAGCAGCGCCACGGGCACGACGATTTGGAGCCGTTCCGTTGCCGACTGCAACTGCTCGAACGTGCCACCCCAGGCAATCCAGTAGCCGGTGGGGATCTTCACGCGTGTGTCGATGGCGGCCATGGCTTCGGGGACGAAGGTGCCGAGATCCCGCCCGCGCACATTGGCGCTGATGACGATGCGGCGCTTGCCGTTTTCCCGTGAGATCTGGTTCGGACCTGGCGCAATGCTCAGCGTGGCGACCTCGCCGAGCGGAATGTAGCTCGTGGCCGCGTTGGTGCCCTTGGGCAGGGGGATCGGCAGACGCCGCAGCGCTTCCACGTCGGCGCGAATGCCTTCCGGCAGGCGCACGCCAATGTTGAAGCGGCGGTCGCCCTGGTAGAACACGCCGGCATCGCGGCCGCCCACGGCGATGGCGACGGTGTCCTGGACGTCGATCATGTTCAGCCCGTAGCGTGCCGCGCGGACGCGGTCGACGTCGACGGTCAGCACTGGCAGGCCGGTGGTCTGTTCGACCTTGACCTCTGTGGCGCCGGATACGGTCTGCAGGACCTTTGCAATACGCTGCGCCGTGGCATCAAGCACCTCGTTATCATCGCCGAACAGCTTGACCGCCACGTCACTGCGCACGCCTGAAATCAGCTCGTTGAAGCGTAGCTGGATCGGCTGAGAGAACTCGTAGCGATTGCCCGGAATCTTCTCCAGTTCGGCTTCGATCGCGGTGCGCAGCGAATCGCGGGAACGGGAGGGATCTGGCCACTTGTCGCGTGGTTTCAGCATGATGTAGGCATCCGAGATGTTGGGTGGCATCGGATCCGATGCGATCTCCGCGGTACCCGTGCGCGCGAAAATGCGCTCGATCTCGGGGAAGGTTGCCTTGAGGCGCGTTTCGATCTGCTGCTGCATCGCCACCGACTGCGTCAGACTCGTACCCGGAATGCGCAGCGCCTGTACGGAGAAATCGCCTTCATTCAGGTTGGGGATGAACTCGCTCCCGAGGCGCAGCGCCACCAGCCCGCTAAGCAGCACCGCAATGCCCGCGCCGGCGAGCACCACCGGCGTATTGGCCAGGGCACGTTTGAGCACCGGCTCGTACCCGCGGCGAGCCCAGCCCATGACGCGGTTTTCCTTTTCCTCGACGCCGCCCCCAATAAACAGCGCCACGGCTGCCGGCACGAATGTCACGGAGAGGATCAGCGCGCCAATCAGCGCCAGCACCACGGTCATCGCCATCGGGTGGAACATCTTGCCTTCTACGCCGCTCAGCGCAAAGATCGGGATGTAGACGATCATGATGATGAGCTGGCCGTAGACCAGTGGCCGGCGTGCCTCGCTCGCGGCTGCGAACACTTCCTCGAAGCGTTCAGCGCGTGTCAGCGGGCGTCCCAGGCGTTCCTTCGCATGAGCCAGACGTCGGACGCAGTTCTCGACGATCACCACGGCGCCGTCGACGATGATGCCGAAGTCGAGCGCGCCCAGGCTCATCAGGTTCGCGCTGATCTTGTATGACACCATCCCCGTGAACGTGAACAGCATTGACAGCGGGATCACCATCGCCGTGATCAGCGCCGCGCGCAGATTGCCGAGGAACAGGAACAGGATGGCGATCACCAGCACTGCGCCTTCGAGGAGGTTCTTCTTGACGGTGGCGATGGCCTTGTCGACGAGATTGGTCCGATCGTAGACGGTGACCGCCTTGATGCCTGCCGGCAGGGACTTGTTGATCACGGCCATGCGCGCATCTACGGCCTGGGATACCGCGCGGCTGTTTTCGCCGATCAGCATGAATACCGTACCCAGCACTACTTCGCGGCCGTTGTCGGTGGCGGCGCCGGTGCGCAGCTCGCGGCCAAGGCCCACTTCGGCAAGATCACGGACACGGATCGGCAGGCCTTGAGCGGTGCCCACGATGACGTCCCCGATGTCGTCGATCGACTTGACCTGCCCGGGCGCGCGCACCAGGTACTGCTCGCCGCGCCGCTCGATATAGCCGGCGCCGACATTGGTGTTGTTGCGTTCGAGCGCCTGCACCACGTCTTGCAGCGAGAAGCCGTACGAGGCCAGCTTTTCAGGGCTTGGCGCCACCAGGTATTCCTTGGCGAAGCCGCCGATCGAGTTGATTTCCGTAACGCCGGGCACGTTGCGCAACTGTGGCTTGATGACCCAGTCCTGGATCTCCCGCAGATCGGTGGGCGTGTATGGCGTGCCATCCGGCTTGCGCGCATCCGGCTCGGCTTCGACGGTCCACAGGTAGATCTCGCCGAGACCGGTGGAGATGGGGCCCATGGCCGGCACCACGCCTTCCGGGAGCTTGTCCTTGGCCTCCTGGATGCGCTGGTTGACGAGCTGGCGCGCGAAGTAGATATCGGTGCCGTCCTTGAAGATCACCGTGATCTGGGACAGGCCGTAGCGCGACAGCGAACGGGTCTGCTCCAGGCCCGGCAGGCCGGCGATGGTGACCTCCAGCGGATAGGTGACGCGCTGCTCGGTTTCAAGCGGCGAGTATCCGGGCGCCGAAGTGTTGATCTGCACCTGGACGTTGGTGATGTCCGGGACGGCGTCGATCGGCAGGCGGCTGTAGTTGTAGATGCCGAGCCCGGCCATGCCGAGGACCGCCAGCATCACGAGCCATCGCTGCGCGATGGCGAAGCGGAGAATGCGTTCGAACATGAATGGCTCTCCGTTCAGTGCGAATGCTCGGCGTTGCCCTTGCCCTGTTCGGCCTTGAGCACGAAGCTGTTGCCCGCCACATAGCGATCGCCGGCGGCCAGGCCGTCGACGATCTCGATGCGCTTGCCGTCAGTGCGGCCCGTCTTGATCGCCCGGACGAGGAAGCCTCCCGGCGCCTCAACGAATACCTGCTTCTGGCCGTTCTCGACCTGCACCGCATCCGCTTCGATGATCACTGGGGCTTCGGCGTCGCCGGTGGCCACGCTGACGGTGACGAACAGACCCGGGCGCCATGCCATCTCGGGGTTCGACAGCGTCACGCGGGCCGTGGCGGTACGGGTTTGCTGGCCGAGCAGGGCGCCGACGTAGGAGACCTTGCCTTCCGCTTCGCCATCGAACGCAGCAGAAGCTATACGTACCGATTCGCCCAGCTTCACATGCCCGAGGTCCTTTGGCGCGATGACGAACTCGGCCCAGACCGTGTTGAGATCGGAAATCGTGAAGACCGCGGTTTCCGCCGCGACGGCTTCGCCGAGTGCCAGGTGCTTTTCGACGACGATGCCGTCGAAGGGGGCGCGCAGCTCGAACTGGTTGATGGCACGGGCGCTGGGCTTCGCGCCAATGGCGGTCAGCTTCTGGACGGCGTTGCGCTCGGCGATTTCGGCTTCCTGCAGTGCGGTACGTGCCGCAAGGAAGTCCTGTTCGGCGGAAACCTTGTCCTCCCAGAGCTTCTTTTCGCGGGTGTAGGTAGTGCGCGCCAGTTCCAGACGCCGCTGCGCGGCGAGCAACTCACTGCGTTGATCCGATAACTGCGTGCTGGCGAACACTGCCAGCAGGTCGCCTTTCTTCACACGCTGGCCAAGGTTGGCGGACACCGATTCGACAACGCCTGCCACGCGCGGCACCACGTGCGCGGTGCGGTCTTCGTTGAACTTGATCTCGCCGGGGAATTCCACCGCGCTGCGGATGCGGCCCGGGCCGGCGGCGCGGATGTCCAGGTTGGCGTTGCGGATCTGTTCCGGCGTCAGTTCGATCAGTCCGGGTGCTTCTTCGGCTTGTTGCGACGTCTTCACGGATTCAGCCGAAGCGGTCGATGCGGGCTGGCCGTGCGCGGCCTCACCCTCTGCGTGCGCGTGGTCGTCGCCACGGCCGGAGAGCAGCAGGGCAAGCGCGGCGATCAGGCCGGTGATCACGATGCCAGCGATGGTGATGGCCTGTTTTCGAGTCAAGGTCATGTTGGTTCCTGTCAGCGGCCGAGGATGCGGTCGATCGTGGTGGCGGCTTGCCAGCTATTGGCGACCACACCGAGGTAGCGGATGCGTGCCTGGAACAGCGTGCGCTGGGCATCCAGGACTTCGAGGTAATTGAACTTGCCGGCTTCAAAGCCTTGCGATGCGGCCTGGTAGGCGCGCTCGGCGGCCGGCAGCACGGTTTCGCGCAGGCTCAGCGCCGAGGAGCGGGAGACTTCGAGCTGGCTGGAGGCCTGTTGCAGGTCGTGATCCAACCGAAGGCGTGTTGCGCGGAGTTCGTCGGCGGCCTTGTCGGCCTGACGGATGGCTGTGTACAGATTGCCTTGGTTGCGGTCGAACAGCGGCAGCGGAATGGCGACACCCAGTACGGGATAGGTGCCGCGCTCCGGCGAACTGTTGTCGCGCTTGGCGCCGACGCTCACCGTCACGTCCGGGTACTGACGACTGCGCTGGACGTTGATCTCGGCCTGCCGGCGATCGAGTTCCCGCTCGCTGGCCAGCAGCGCGGGGGCGCCGTCGAGCGATTGGCGCAGCATTGTTGCCTGAGGGCGGGCGGGCAACGCATCGAGGTTGCCATCGGCCTCGGTGAAGCGTGGCGACGGATTGCCCCATAGCGTGGCGAGCGACTGCCGTGCCGCCACCAGCGCGGCGTCGGCCTCGGAGCGTTCAATCTGCGCGTTGGCCAGTTCGACCTGTGCCTTGGTTTCCTCGACTGGCGAGATCTTGCCAGCCGCCACGCGCCGGGCCGCGGCGTTCGCACCGCGCGTGGCGATGTCGACCGAACCGGCCGCCAGCCGCACGCGCTCCTGCGCGACCAGCACGTTGAAGAACGCGCCGATCACGCTGGCCCGCAGGTCGGCCTGCGTGGTGCCAAGCTGTGCCTGGGCCACGTCGCGCGCGCGGTTTGCAGCGCCAATCCGCGCGCTGCGCTTGCCGCCCAGTTCGATCGGAAGGTTGACCTGGCCAGTGGTGGCGCGTGTGGCGGCGCGGGTGTCTTCCATCTGCACGGCGATCTCGGGGTTCGGGATCACGCGTGCCTGTGTGATGCCGCCTTCGGTCGAATCGAGCTCGATACGGGCGGCGGACAGCGTTGGGTTCTGCGCGGTGGCCAGTGCCAGCGCGGCTTCCAGCGTCAAGGCGCTGGGCGGTTCCTGAGCAGGTACTTGGGCCGGTACTAGGGCTGGGGCTGCCGTGCCCTGCGCCGATGCGACAGGACTGACGATGGGGCCCAGCGACAGGCAAAGGAGCACGGCCGCCAGACCGGGCGGCGAAAGGAAGTTTCTCATCGAGTTTCACCAATACGAACGGGAGAAAATCGGCGAGACGACAGGCGCGCCGTTCAGGGGCGCGTGGATTGGAAAGGGGCTTTCCGCGTCTCGCCGGCTAGGCGAGACGGGACCACTGAGGGCGGTCTGGAACGGGGGAGGGGATTGAGCCGAACGCGCTGGCGCGTGGCTGATAGTGCACAGTGACGAACGGGTAGTCCCCGGTCATCACCAACTCGGAGAACAGGCCGTGCGAGCCCGGGAAATGACAGGCATTGCAGTCACCGTCCGGGAGCTTGGCCGATTTGCTGTCTTTCGCGTCTTGCGCTTGCCGGTCGCTGTCGGCGGCTTTGTGCTCGTGCGTGTGGTGGCCAAAGTGCCACTGCCTCGCATCGACCGAGGTCGCCTTTTCGTGCGCGCAATAGGCCGCCGCGCCGGCCCAGGCGAACTGGAGCGGCAGCAATATTGCGAGAAATACAAGCAGTAGGCGGCGCATGGGGGGCGATTATAGGCGTTTAGCGAGCGGGCAAACATTACGTTCATGTCATGTTTGCGCCGCTCCAAAGATTTTCGGCAGGCGCTTGACCCTGTAGCGACTAAAGGGTCTTCAATGGCAGGGAACAAGAATCAATGGAATTTGACATGGCTCGCACCACCCCTGATAACGTCCTGCCGTCATCCTCGGCCGCGCACGGTCGTGGGCATGACCACGATCATCCGCATTCCCGCGAACACAGTCACGACCACAGTCACGAGCACGGTCATGACCACAAGCATGATCACGATCATGCACATGAAGCGGCGCCCGAGGCGGCGCAGCCCAATGCGTGCTGCGGCTCGTCCTGCAGCGCATCGGTTTCGGTCAGCACGCCGGTTGCCGCCCCGGCTGGCACCCGCTCGGCAGCCTATCGCATCGAGGCGATGGACTGCCCCACCGAGGAGACGCTGATCCGCAACAAGATCGGCGGCATGGCTGGCGTGGCCGCGCTCGATTTCAACCTGATGCAGCGCGTGCTGACGGTTCACCACACGCTCGACTCACTGGACCCGGTGGTCAAGGCGATCGATTCGCTCGGGATGAAGGCCGAACCGCTGTCCGACTCAGGCGCAAAGGCCGCCATCGCCGAGCCTGGCAAACCGTGGTGGCCGCTGGCGGCTGCCGGTGCGCTGGCCGTGGGCGCCGAGGTGGCCGAGTGGTTCCAGATTGCCACGCCGTACCTGCCCGCCGCGCTGGCGCTGGCCACCGTGCTGTTCGCCGGTCTTGGCGTCTATCGCAAGGGCTGGATCGCCGTGCGCAACGGCAACCTGAACATCAACGCATTGATGAGCATCGCCGTCACGGGCGCGATGCTGATCGGCCAATGGCCTGAGGCGGCCATGGTGATGGTGCTGTTCGCACTGGCCGAGCGGATCGAGGCAGCCTCGCTGGATCGCGCGCGCAATGCGGTGCGCGGGCTAATGGCGATGGCGCCGGAGCAGGCCACCGTGCGACAGGCCGATGGAAGCTGGCAGCCGGTGGACGCGCGTCAGGTGCCGCTTGGCGCCATGGTGCGGTTGCGCCCTGGTGAACGTGTGGCACTCGACGGCCGCGTCCTGAAGGGGCAGTCGGCACTGGATCAGGCCCCGATCACGGGCGAGAGCGTTCCGGTCGACAAGTCCGTGGGCGACAGCCTCTTCGCCGGTTCGATCAACCAATCCGGCGAACTCGAGTACGAGGTGACCGCGCCCGCCGATGATTCGACGCTGGCCCGCATCATCCACGCCGTGGAAGCCGCGCAGGGCAGCCGTGCGCCCACGCAGCGCTTTGTCGACCAGTTCGCGCGCATCTACACGCCGGTGGTCTTTGCGATTGCGCTCGCAGTCGCAGTGATCCCGCCGCTGTTCATGGGCGAGGCCTGGCTTGCATGGATCTACAAGGCGCTGGTGCTGCTGGTGATCGCCTGCCCGTGCGCGCTCGTGATCTCGACCCCGGTCACTATCGTCAGCGGACTGGCCGCTGCCGCGCGGCGCGGCATCCTGATCAAGGGCGGCGTCTACCTGGAGCAGGGGCGCCAACTGTCCTGGCTGGCGCTCGACAAGACGGGCACGCTGACGCATGGCAAGCCCGCGCAGACCGATATGGCGCAACTCGTCGACGACGTGCCGGACGTTCGGGCGATTGCCGCAAGCATCGCGGCGCGTTCCGACCACCCCGTCTCGCTCGCGGTGGCCCGCGCGGCCGAAACCGATGGCGTGGCGCGTTTCGAGGTGCAGGATTTCGCGGCGCTGCCGGGGCAGGGCGTGCGTGGCACTGTAAACGGTGTGGCGTACTGCCTTGGCAACCATCGCCTGATTCACGATCTCGGCGCCTGCTCTCCTGCGCTCGAAGCCCGGCTCGAGGCCATCGAGCGGCAAGGCAAGACCATCGTTCTGCTGGCCGCGATGGACACTGCAGTGCCGCGCGCGCTGATGCTGTTCGGTGTGGCCGACACGGTGCGCGAAACCAGCCGCCAGGCCATCGAGCAACTACATGAACTCGGCGTGAAGACGTTGATGCTCTCCGGCGACAATCCGCATACGGCCCAGACCATCGGGGAGCTTGTCGGCATCGATGAAGTACGTGGCAATCAGTTACCGCAGGACAAGGCCGATGCGATCGCTGCGCTGACCGATCAGGCGCACACCCACGCTGGCCGCGTCGGCATGGTCGGTGACGGTATCAACGATGCGCCGGCACTGGCGCGGGCGGATATTGGTTTCGCGATGGGCGCGGCCGGTACGGATACGGCCATCGAGACTGCGGACGTGGCGCTGATGGATGACGACCTGCGCAAGATTCCGGCGTTCGT
This sequence comes from Cupriavidus sp. SHE, assembly GCF_000812445.1. Taxonomy (NCBI): domain Bacteria; kingdom Pseudomonadati; phylum Pseudomonadota; class Betaproteobacteria; order Burkholderiales; family Burkholderiaceae; genus Cupriavidus; species Cupriavidus sp. SHE. Next base: position 92,713 of record NZ_JWMB01000022.1, read on the forward strand.
GCGGCTGTCGCGCCAGACTTCGACCATCCTCAAGCAGAACATCACGCTCGCGCTGGGGATCAAGGCCGTGTTCCTGGTCCTGACCGTGATGGGCATGGGCACGATGTGGATGGCCGTGTTTGCCGATATGGGTGCGAGCCTGCTGGTGGTGTTCAACGGGCTGAGGCTGACGCGCAAGGCCGTTTGACGGCCAGTGGCAGTGTCGAGGATCGCGCTCCCCGCCATGGGGAGCGCGAAAAATCAGGGCTGAATAATCAGTTCGCCGCTTCGGCCCGGGATTTCACCCCAGGTCACGGGCATCTGCGGCAGATCGCTGCGATCGATGTGCTGGTAATACGTTGCCATCGACACAAGCTGGTGACCTTGCGCGCGCCAGCCTGACAGCAGTCGCTTGAATACCGGCGCCAGCTTGCCGCCTTCCAGCTCCGTATGGAGCGTGAAAATGTGGTCGCCGTCGCCCTCGGTCAGCTTGAGCACGGCCTTGTGCACGTTGTCTTCGGTCAGGTCGTCCACACCGATCAGCTCGTCGAGCGTTGGCAGCGTGGTCGGCATCTGCACGTGGCGGCAGGCCTTGCCATCGACCGTCGGAATGTAGGGCGCCGTCCCGCGGCCATCGGACGCGTAGACCATGCCCCAGTCGTCGATCTGGCGAAACGCCTCGTTGTTCATCTGCCAGCCGGCCGCGCCATGCGTCGTCGGGGCGGCACCGAAGACATCGGTGAAGCGCTCGAACGATTGCTGCATCTGCCGGCGCGTCCAGGCCGCATCGCGCTCGCGCACGTTGTCCTGCCAGTAGACGTGGTCCCAGGTGTGGATGCCGCACTCGTGGCCCGCTGCGGCGGCGGCACGCATTTCGGCAGCGCCCTTGCGGCCGATGTCGGGCCCCGGCAGCAGCACGCCGTACATCAGCGTGCGCAGGCCGTAGTTCGACACCACGGAAGTCCGCGAGACCTTCTTCAGGAAACCGGGACGGAACACCCGGCGCAGCGCCCAGCCCGTGTGATCCGGGCCGAGGCTGAACAGGAACGTGGCTTCCGCCTCGGCGGCGGACAGCATGGACAGCAGCGCGGGCACGCCTTCGCGCGTGCCGCGCAGCGTGTCCACGTCTACCTTGAGCGCAATGCGTGCCATGAAGCGATCAGTTGTCGGCGTCGACCAGCGTGCGTGCCTCGACCACCTTGTCGCGATACGCCTCGAAGATCCGGCGCAGCGCCTGCTCCATCGACACCTCCGGCTTCCAGCCCA